>JAJUGC010000009.1 GCA_029268325.1 Gammaproteobacteria bacterium
AGGCCGGGCAAGCCCGGCCTTCAGAAGTTGGCAATGGAAGGGTTAGGAGTCGGCTTGCTTGCAGATTCTGGTACCCAGCTGCGGTGGCCGATCCTGTAAACTGCCCCGAACCGCCTTTTTGACGGTTACCCAATAAGGAACCGCAGAGGCTTTCAGATAGTCCATATTCTTTTGCTCATCCCCGGCCCCGACAGTCGTTTGTGCGGGCTGGCAACGCATAAAGAGCTGCACCTCTCCACCCAGCTCCGTAATGCTCTTTGCATCTCCGGACTGAATCCAACCGCAAGGCACCTCCTCAGGGCCGGATTCGGCAACATCCGCGACAAGGTCAAGCTTGTCTGTGCCACACCAGGCGATGGGATAAGTATCCCCGCCACAGCTTTGGGTGCCTTCTCGATGGGAGGCATCCAGGAAACGGACTTCCCTTTCGCTGCACTGGGTTTTCAATGTCACCGGTGTGCTACGATCTTCCTGCCACCACCAGTCGGGATAGTCCGCAGTCTGCCAGGTCAGCAAAAATTCACGCACCTCGCCGGCAGAGTTCTCCGCAGAGAAACTGCCATAGTGACTATAGTAAGTGGCACAGCCAGAGAGGAATGTCGCTCCAACAATCGAAATACCCCAACGGACCACTCGCTTCATAACCTTTACCACCTCATCCATTTGTATGGCCCGCCCTCTCCGTATCAGGGTGATTCCTCAAGTTCATTGTTCGAGAAGCTCAGGCCAAACCCATCCGCACCCCGCCGTACCACCACCATGGATACTTCCGGCGCCGGGATCGGCAGCCCCTGCAATTGCACAATCACCGTACTTCCCAAGGGAGGAAAGGGTTTCTCGCCAGCCACAATAAAGACCCCGCCATCGGAAATATCCCGGGTCTCATAGATTCCTTCGCCAATACTTTCGTGGATCACTTTGATCCGGGCGGTCAGAAAAGTACGTGGATATTGTCGTTGTTCTGTTTTCTTTACTACCATGAAGCAGCTCTCTGTCCGTTACTTCTGATTCCATCGGGCCCGATGTCACCTGCTTGGATACGGGCCCTGCGTCTTCATCGAAGCCTCATCTTATTTTCGAGTATACATGTTGAAAATCTGTGTATGACAAGTGCTTCTATTATAGAAGGACGATCCGAACTGCGCTTGCATCATAGCAAGTAGTTACATTCATTCCCGCATACCGGTTCGCAATCCATTGAACACTTGAGTTTTTCGCTTCTTCGGTGTTGACAAGATCGATTTTCAGATCAAGAATGATTCTCGTTTTCCCGTACTCCTGGAGCAGAAGCTAGTATCTCGCCTGTCTCCATAACAGCTATCCAGCCACCTCCTTTTTTTCTAAGGAAAGATAAAGGCTTCACTTATGAAAAAATCATTTCGCCACCTAGCCAGTACTCTTATTTTTGGCACACTGCTGAGCACCAGCCTGGTTCCCGCCATGGCAGCGGAACAAGTAAATATTTACTCTTTCCGCCAACCCTACCTGATGCAGCCTATTCTCGAAGCCTTTACCAAGGAAACCGGCATCAAGACCAATGTGGTGGCCGATGGCACCGGCATTCTGGAGCGCCTCAAGCGGGAAGGCCTCAATAGCCCTGCCGACATCGTATTGACCGTGGATATTGGCAACCTGAGCGAACTTGTCAAAGCCAATGTTGCCCAGCCCGTTAAAACCGAAACCCTGGAACAGAACATCCCTGCCCAATACCGAGATCCCAATGGAATCTGGTATGGCCTGACAGTCCGTGCCCGCAACATCTTTGTCGCCACTGACCGCGTCAAGCCCGACGAGATTAAATCCTACGAAGACCTGGCCGATCCCAAATGGAAAGGCAGAATCTGTACCCGTTCCGGCAAACACCCTTACAATGTCGCCCTGGTCGCTTCCATGATCGCGCACCATGGCGAAAAAGAAGCCGAGCAATGGCTACGGGGTTTGAAGGCCAACCTGGCGCAAAAGCCCCAGGGTGCCGACCGGGCTCAACTGAAGGCTCTGAAGGAAGGCGTGTGTGATGTTGCCATCATGAACAGCTACTACTACGGGCGCATGTTGACAGAAGATAATCCGGAAGAACTGGCCATCGCCAAGGCTGCCACCATGATTTTCCCCAACCAGGAAGATCGGGGAGCCCACGTTAACCTTAGCGGCATGGCCCTGACCAAGAGCGCCCCCAACAAGGAAAATGCCATCAAATTGATGGAATACCTGTCCAAGCCGGCCGCCCAACAGCTCTATGCCCAGCAGAACTCCGAATATCCGGTAAACCCTGCAGTGGAGCCTTCTGGCGTCGTAGCCTCCTGGGGTGACTTCAAAGCTGACTCCCTGCCACTGGCAGAGGTGGCCAAACATCGGGAAGCCGCCGTCCGCTTGCTGGACAAGGTGGATTATGATGGCTGACATTGCTCACTAATCTCGAGCCATCCCGCGACCCGGCCGCTTATCCATGAGCGCGCTGGGTCTTTCCGTTTGAACACTGCCCTTCATGAAGTAATGTTGTGACTGCCCATCTAGAAACCAGCTCACTGATTAGCAACGAAGTCAGGCCTACTCCCCCTAGCCGTCGATTCCGGGCACCCCGTGGCTGGATGGTCTCCACACTGGCCGTCGCTTTAATCGTCTGCCTGCCCATTCTGTCCGTTCTCTATGTGGCCCTGTTTCCTGAAGAGAACATCTGGCCTCACCTGATTGACACGGTTCTCCCACGCTATATTAAAACGACCATACAACTCCTGGTCGGAGTCGGGCTGCTCACCTTTGTGTTTGGTGTCGCCAGTGCCTGGCTGATCAGCATGTGCCGCTTTCCCGGACGCAAACTCTTCGAGTGGGCCCTCCTCCTCCCTTTTGCCGTGCCGGCCTATGTGATCGCTTATGTGTATACGGATATGCTGGAGTATTCCGGCTGGGTTCAAACGGGACTACGGGAATGGTTTGGCTGGCAAACGGCCCGTGACTACTGGTTCCCGGAAATCCGGAGCCTGGGTGGCGCCATCCTCATGTTGTCCCTGGTGCTCTACCCCTATGTCTATATGCTGAGCCGCGCGGCATTTCTGGAGCAGTCCGAGTCCTTGATGATGGCCAGTCGCAGCCTGGGGTGCTCTCCCTGGAAAAGCTTTTGGCGGGTTTCCCTTCCGGTGACCCGACCGGCAATTGCCATCGGTCTTACCCTGGTCTTGCTGGAAACGTTGAACGACTTTGGCACTGTTGATTACTTTGCCGTCCAAACCCTCACCCGGGGCTTGTTCGACACTTGGCTGAATATGGGGAACATTGGCGGCGCCGCCCAAATCGCCTGCTTCATGCTCCTGTTTGTGTGCTTCTTTATCTGGCTGGAACGACGTTCACGGGCGCGTCAAAAACACTACCAACCGACCGACCGCTACAAAAGCCTGCCCCGCTACCAGCTTACAGGCGGCAAAGCGCTGGCAGCCACCCTGTTCTGTGCTTCATTGATCACCCTGGGATTTCTGACTCCCTTTTGTATCTTGGCCAATTATGCCTACCAATACTTTGAGCAGAGCTTTACCAACGACTTCATCACCCATGCGCGAAACTCCTTCCTGCTCAGCAGCCTGGCAGCCCTGGCCACCATCGCCATTGGACTGATTCTGGCTTACGCACGCCGCCTCAATCGGAGCCGGGCCGTACGCTCCATTGTGGCGGTTTCCTCACTGGGATATGCCATGCCTGGTGCCGTATTAGCGATTGGCGTTCTGGTTCCCTTCGCGGCCTTTGACAATACCCTGGATAGCTTTCTGCGCCAGCACTTTGGATTCTCCTCCGGCTTGTTGCTCAGCGGCACCATCATTGCCGTACTCTTTGCCTATGTGGTCCGTTTTCTGGCAGTCTCGGCCGGGGCCTTACAAGCAGGCCTTGACCAGATCACTCCATCCATGGACATGGCGGCCCAATCCCTGGGGTCACGTCCTACCGCAATCCTGCGCCGGATTCATATCCCGCTACTCAAGCGAAGCATGCTTACCGCCGCGATCATTGTCTTTGTGGACTGCATGAAAGAATTGCCGGCCACACTGATTCTGCGACCCTTTAACTTTGAAACCCTGGCGACCCACGTTCATCAATATGCAATGCATGAATTGATTAAGGAAAGTGCACTGGGAGCCTTGGTCATCGTGGCCATAGGCCTGATACCGGTGATTCTGCTCAACCGGTCTCTTGCAACGACCAGGAAAGGCGAGCCGCTCCAACGCCTGTAGGTTCGAAAACAGCCAAGAGCGGACAGAGAAGTCCGCCCTTGTTGCAGGAGTCCCCTACTGCCAAATCACCGGTTCGCGGCGCTGATACCAATCATTCAGGTAGGGCTTATAGGTTTCTTCCACAATGTTGCGCTTGAGTTTCATAGTGGGCGTCAGGAAGTTGTTCTCCATTCCCCACTGATCATTCACAACGACCATGAAGCCCAGGCTCTCATGGGGATCAACGGTCTTATTCACCTCTCGCAACAGCACCTTGAGGTTTTCCTCCACCGACTTTCTGCCCTCCTCTTCCTGCCTCAAGCGCATTGCCTCTTCCGACAGCATGACCAGGCAATGGGGCTGGGGAAACTCGGCGCCTGCCACGCAAGCCATCTCCACCATGGGGTGGGCTACGATCCGGTTCTCGATGGGAGCGGGGGCAACATACTTTCCTTTGCTGGTTTTAAACTGTTCCTTGATCCTGCCGATCAGGCGCAGACGCCCTTCTTCGTCAATCTCCCCCAAGTCACCGGTGCGCAGGAAACCGTCTTCCGTAAAGGCTTCCGCAGTTTTCTCTTCGTCCTTGTAGTAGCCGAGCATGGTTGCAGGACTCTTGACCAGCACCTCCTTCTCCGGACTGAGCTTCACCTCCACACCGGGCAAAGGCTCGCCCACATAGCCGACCCTGGAGCGGCCAGGCTTGGTCATATGGGAATAGGCGAAGTTTTCCGACATGCCATAGCCTTCCAAAAGCTCCAGCCCCAAGCTGCGATACCAGGACATGATATCGTCCGACAAAGGCGCGGAACCGCTCCCTGCAAACCGCACATCTTGCAGCCCCAGGCCTTTCAACACCTTTTTCTTGATGACCTTGGAGAGCAAAGGAATCCGCAACAGCTTATCCAGCTTTTCCTTGGGCATCTTCTCGAATACCCCCAGTTGGAACTTGGTCCAAATACGAGGCACCGCCAAAAACAGTGTGGGACGGGCCGCTTTCAAGTCGCGCACAAAGGTATCCAGGGATTCGGCGAAAAACAGACGGAAGCCCGCGTACAAGGAGCCCATCTCCACTACAAAGCGCTCAAAGACATGAGACAGCGGAAGGTAGGAAAGGACCCGGTCATCCCGGTGCACCTCGATCTCGGAAATCACGCCCCGGGCCGCATAGGCAATATTATTGAAACTCAGCATCACGCCTTTGGGCTGACCGGTGCTTCCGGAGGTATAGACAATTGTGGCCAACTCCCCATGCTTACGAATTGGGCTGTCCTGCATGGGAGCGGTAACTTCAATGATCTTGTCCCAGCAGATAAAGTCGTTGGGTGGGCTCAGGGGGTAGGATATGCAGTGAATATCTTCGGGCACACCGGGCTTCATCGCCTCCCAACCATCCAGCTTGCCCACAAACAACACCTTGACCTCACTATGGTCCAGGATATATCGGATAGTATCCGCTGTCAGGGTCGGATAGAGAGGAACGGAAATATAGCCGGCCATCCAAATGGCCAGATCCGACATGATCCAATGGGCGCAGTTCTTGGATAAGATACCGATTTTGCTACCTTCCGGCAGCCCCAGGGATTTGAGGTAGGCGGCCATCCTGCGCACCTCATCGGCAGTGCGCTGCCAGGTATAGTCCATATTGGTTTCATTGCCCATGGGCTGAGTCATGTAGACATCACTGGGGCGGGCCCGCTCCCAGAAATACAGGCGCTCCAGGGGCAGAGGAATATCGGTGTGCAACTCCATGATTAGGTCCTTCCTTTTTGTTTTTAGTATATAAATCAGGGAGAACAGCAGGATGCGGTGAGGAAAGCTGGCGTCATGCGCCCTATCGCCCTGTCTCGACAAGCTCTTTCGCCCATCGGTTCGGGTCGCCGCCCAAGGGGTCGGCCCGTTTGACTTGAGTCACTCAGAGTCCGACCTAGGACAACAGTCGTCCGACCCTGGACGTGGTGTCACGCCCAGTTTAGTCCCGGAATCACCTGGAATTCTGTGACCCAAATTGGATTTGAAGCTTTGCGTCTACGGAAGGAAATTAAAGGCTGGCGCTATACCTGGTAATAGCCCGTGCGGGCCCACTCCCTGTTGCGCTCGGAAACCTGGCTATTAAGCGTCCAGAAGTCATATAGATAGCCCAGCAGGAACAAGCCGCCGGTCAGCAGGTAGATAATGCCCGAGATCCACTTGCCCATATACATCCGGTGGACACCGAACAGCCCCAAAAATGTCAGCAAGATCCAGGTCAGGCTGTAATTCACAGGTCCCCCGGTATAACGGTGGTCAGCGCTACGATCCATACCCGGAATCAAAAACAGGTCAATCAGCCAGCCAATCCCCAGAAGCCCAAAGGTAAAGAACCAAAGGGTGCCGGTCACAGGTTTGCCATAATAAAAGCGGTGGGCTCCGGTAAACCCAAACAGCCACAGGAGATAGCCGATGAGCTTGCTGTGCGTATCATGCATCATAGGTTGTATCCTCAGCGCTTACGCCCCTTTCAGGGTTTATAGGAGATCATACTCCAATTTGTGCACTTAGGTTACACAAAGGTTTTCCGGCATTTCATCCCTTGGAGTTTCCCTGAACTCCCTACCCCAAGGGGACGAAACCCCGGAATAGGATGCCGCAGGACGGAGCAAATCCGGCCCTCAACCAGGCTGAATTCCCGCCGCTTCTTCCAGTTCAACCAGCCCTGCCTCCAGGTAATCCAGCAGCCGTTGCAGACTTGGCAGAGTCCGCAGGCATCCCACCAGGCCAAACTCGATCTGGTCGCAGTAACTGGTCAACGTCATGTTCAATGCCATGCGGTCCAGTACGATGGAAACTGGATACATGCCTTCCAGCCGCGCACCATTCCAATACAGGGGCTCTTTGGGCCCCGGCACATTGGAAATAATGACATTGAAGGTTTGCCAGCGAGGCGCCAACCCGGTCAGCAGGTGCAACCCGGCAGGAGCCAGGGTCAGTGCCGTGTAATTCAGGATTTCAGCAGGTGTCATGGATGCATAGCGCTCCTTGCTTTGCCGCACTGAATCCTGAATCGCCATCAGCCGCATGGCCGGGTCGGCCAGGTCCGTGGCCAGGTTGGTCAAAATCATGCCGAGCTGGTTACCGCCTGCACTCTCATCCTGGCGCAGTGACATGGGAACCATGGCAATCAAAGGAGCGTCCGGCAAGGCGTTCTGGCTTAGCAGGTAGGCCCGCAGGGCACTGGAGCACATGGCTAGCACCACATCATTGACCGTTGTGCCAAAGGCTTCGCCAATGGCCCGAATCCGGCTGAGGGAATAGGACTGGGCCGCAAAGCGACGGGCGCCGGTGATCTTCTGGTTCAGCAGACAGGGCGGCGCCTGGAAGGCGGAATCATAATATTGCTCCCGCCGGGCCCGGCGAATCGTCTTGTAGAGTTCCTGAACAACTTTTGGGATGGTGGAAAGTTGCTCCCCTGCCCCCGCCAGCAAATGGGCCAGACTACCCAGCACATCCATCGGTCGGTGGGCCGACCCGCTGGATTCTACAGAGGGCAGCGCCCAGGCGGGTGGCAAGTCCCGGGCGTGCGGGTCAGTGGACAACGCCTTTTGGGCCATGCGCATGGCGGAAATGCCATCCACCAAGGAATGGTGCACTTTGGTATAAAGCGCAAAGCGCCGCTCCTGCAAACCTTCGACCAGATGGCACTGCCACAGGGGCCGTTCCCGATCCAGGGCATAACCATGCTCCGCGGAAACTCGGGCCAGCAGCTCCCGGACTCGCCCCGGCCTGGGTAGTGCCTCATGACGAAAATGATGCTCAAGGTCCAGGGATTCGTCTTCCTTCCAATAATAGCGGCCATACCGCGTCACCAGTCGCTGGTTCAGCGGAGCAGACACCTGCGTGTACTGGCGCATGGCAGCGGCCAACTCACCAACATAGTCGTCTGGCGCCCCCTCGGGAAAGGAAAACAACTGCAAGCCAGCCACATGCATGGGTTGGTGCCGCTTTTCCAGCCACAGAAAAAGCTGATCCGTAGGGCTGAGTGGTTTCAACGAAGAACTCCTTACATTCGAATGGAAATACCTGCCAGCGTTCCTGCCAGGCTAATTTTTATTGTCAAAGGATGGGCCTGCAACCCACCCATTCTCCGCCTGCGCCTGAAGAGCACACAGGTGATGCCATCGTTGGGTTGCCAAACGGCCCTAGTGATAGCCCCACAGTTCGGGCAAATCCAGGGAAAGGGTTTCAGGTTGGGGTACCGCGCTCAAGATCCCGAACTCCCGGCGCGCCGTATCCCGTGATGGCGCGCCCAGATAGGGGCTGCCCCCGGAAGTGATCACAGCCCGGACCTGCGGAGTTTCACCGGCCTGTCCACGGCGGATGACAATGGCGGTTTCACCGTTGGCCAGTTTTACGAAGGAACCCGGTGGATGACGGGAAACTTCCCGGTAAAAAATCTGGCACAGGGGATCGAGCCTGTCTTGGGAGTTGTTCAATAGAATTTCCCGGAGCGCCTCATAAGGTAAATGACGCCTTCGGTAGCCCCGCACGGTAACCAGAGCCGTGTACTTTTCAGCCAGGGATATCAAACGGGCTTCGGGCAGCAACTGATCCTTTTTCAACCCCCTCGGATAGCCACTGCCATCGTCATTTTCATGGTGCTGCTCAATGGCCTGGAGCCAGACAGTGTCAGTGATTCCACACTGGCGCATCAAGGTGGCGCTCAGCAAGGGATGCTTATTGATAATTTCCCGCAGCTTGTCGGTCAGCCCCCGACTCGACTGATTCAACTTCTCCTGATAGGGCAGCAATGACACATTGGCGGTCAGGGCTGCGGCAACCGTGGCCTCAAGGCGGGAAGAGGAAAACTCCAGGCTCCGGCCCACAATGGACACCAGGGTGGCATAGAAGAGAGAGAGCAGCGCTGGCGTCGGCTCAAGGGAGTGCACATGGAGCATGGCCAGGCAGGCATCAGGATCATCCTCACTCAGGGAGATAATCCTGTGGGCCAGAAGACGCACCGAAAACTCGCTTTCCGGACGGCGCTCGCTCAACAGGAACATGGTACGGTCAAAGTCCAGCAGCCACTGTTGCAACTCCGCAAAAGGATTCTGCGACTTCCAGGTGCGCACCCGCTCGTCTTGCGAGCTGTCAGCTTCACCGGAGTCTTCATCCTCACCGGCCTGAGCTTCATAGTCTTCATCATTGGCAAGGTAGATGCCGCGGGAGATCAGTGTCTCCAACTGGGTTTCTGTCTCAACGACTTCCCCCTTCTCCAGCAACAGGACTCCGTTACTGTCATAAACCGCCCAAGGCACCTGATCACCAAGTTGAAGAGTGCCATACCCCACTTTCTTTAGCCTGGACATTCGAACTCGCTGAACAGCTATCCAATAGTATTCGATTGATTCGGCCAGCCAGTCCTGGCGCTCCTTTACCGACACTATAGCATAGGGCTTCGTTTTCACGACAAGAACTCATGCCTGCACGGAACTCCGGCATGCCTCCAGAGTAACCTGCCCTTCAGCCCCCATCACCCGCTGTACAGGTTTGCTCCGGCCTACACCAAGGGCTGTCCATGTGTCACCAAGTGCCGTAAGATACCCCGCTTCAACCGTTTCCCCAATAAAAAATCGCCATGACCAAGATCGTCATTCACGTCAACACGGATTCGTTGGCAGACGCCAACCTCACCCAACCTCGGGAAATCATCGAATACCGCTGGGATCGAATCATCGCTGCCGTTGTCCTGCTGTGCCTGCTGATAGGTGGTATCAGTTGGGCAGTGGTCAGGGCGCTCTCCTCCCCGCCCCATATCCCGACCAGTCAGGCGGCCATGGCAGAGACCAGTCCACTGTCCGTAGAACCAGAGCCTACACCGGCACTCACTCAATCCACCGACACAATCGAGGAACTGCCAGCCGATCTGCCTGCAGCCGCATCCACTGCCTCTACAGAACCTCAGGCTCTTGACGCCCCCACGCACAAGCCCAAGGCCAGCCTGACACCGGAATCGACTGAAGACCCAACACCGCAGGTTGATCAGCAGCCCGCAAAGGTCTCTGCTACTGAGCCAACAGTAGCCAAGATTGAGCCAGCCGAAGTCAGGACACTGACCAACCATATTCGGCGCGCCCAACTAACCTCTGATGTGGTGAACCGTGAACCGGTAGACCAACTGCCCTCCACCATCGTCATGAACGAAGAAGGGCTATTACGTATCTATCTGTTTACCGAAACAGTCGGGCTGGAGGGGCGTACGCTCTATCACCACTGGTACCTGAACGGCAAGCAGATGGCCCGCGTCCAACTTCCCGGCCTGAAGCACCCGGTCGCCCTCTCCTCCAGCAAGTTCATCGACCGCCATATGACTGGCACCTGGACAGTGAAGATTATTGATGATCGGAACATGCTTCTGGCGGAAACAGAGTTTGAAGTACGCCCCTGACAGCCAGTTCAGCCGTTCATCTCTAAAATAGGTAATGAGGTCCGTCAGTCCTACTTTAACGATAAAGACCTCGTACCTGCGGTATGAAAGGGTTTTGGACGCAGGTGTTCCAGCTTGTCAGGAGGATACATGCGCTACCAACCCATTCGCTATCGCCAAATTCGTGAGATTCTGGACTGGATAGAAGCCTTCCATGAGAGGCTGTCCATCGAGTACGAGAGAATGTCCCAAGGCCAGGTTCGGGAACGGGTCGCACTACTGTTGCAGTACCTATCCGATCACCAGCGCCAGCTGCAGAACACCATCAAAAAGTACGGAGAAAGTGCCAGTGAGGAAATCCTGAATACCTGGCACGATCACTTCCCTGAACTGGACTTGCCGGAAACCCTGGATGAACTCAAGCACCACCTCTCGGTGATTGATACCAATGACGTGATCCAGCTGGCTATCAAATTCCATGATGTGCTGATCTGCCTGTTCGAAGAAATCCGCAACACCGCTCCCACTGATGAAGTCCGGGATGTATTCGACAATCTGGCCATGATGGAACGCCGGGAAAAGGAGCGGATGGTCCGAGACTCCGCCTTTTTGGAAGACTTCTAGGTCGATTCACATAAATTTGCCCAACAAAAAAGGGAGCACCAGCTCCCTTTCACAACGGCACAGAGACCTTAGCCTTGGTTGCTATCGCTGGCAGCCACCGACAGCCGCTGGTTGTAGCGCTCCCGCTGATAGTGCTTGGCTTGGGCACTGATGGTGCTGGCCACTCCGGTTTCCATCCATTTTTTTACCCGTCCGGCATCGCCGACCGGCGTCAGCTTGCCATAGGAGTCCAGCAACACCATGACCACAGGGCGACGGTCAACTTCGGTGACCATTACCAGACACCGCCCCGCTTCCCGGGTGTAGCCGGTTTTGCTCAGTTGGATATCCCATTTGTCCCTTCTTACAAGGGCATTGGTGTTTACAAACGACAGCTTGTAGCGGGGATTGCGGAAGGTCGCCGCATGACTGGTTGCCGTGGTGAACTCCCGGATGAGCGGATACTGGTTGGCGGCAACAACCAGCTTGACCAGGTCTGAGGCAGTAGAGGTATTCTCGCTGGAAAGCCCAGTGGTATCCGCAAAATAGGTGTTAAACATCCCCAAGCGACGTGCCTTTTCATTCATGGCGCGGATAAACTTCTGCCGCCCGCCGGGATAGTGCCGCCCCAAAGCAGAGGCCGCCCGGTTTTCCGAAGACATTAACGCAAGCTTCAGCATTTCCCGGCGGCTCAGCTTCGAGCCCAGGCGCACCCGGGAATAGGTATTCTTGAGAAGGTCCCGGTCTTCGCTGTTAACGGAAATCAGCTCATCCAGGGGAAGCCCGGCATCCAACACCACCATGGCAGTCATTAGCTTGGTAATGGAGGCTATGGGTACAGGGATATCGGCATTCTTGGAATAAATCTCCTGGTCGGACTCCAGGTCATAGATAACCGCATGTACGGAAGCCAGTTGAAGTTCGGAATTGGCTCGAACGCTCTTCTCGGAAGCCACTACAGCACTGGCGTGGAAGAGACTGGCCATTGCACAGAGAATTAGCGAAAGGACGGTTAAGTGCTTTTTGATGATCATCTTGTTTAGCCGCCAAAAGATCGGGCACAGCAAGAACCGCAGGCGCGGTGCCGTGGCGTGAATAGAACGGATGGAAAAATAAAGCCCCGCCGCCGGATGGAACATAGCAAACAGCACAATTGCTATAAGGCGGCGTCTGAAACCCGGCTCGTGTGTTCATTATAGAAGCTGTTTCCAGAGCCCTCTTTTTTGTCATGTTATTTTTTGTAACAAAACAAACTGTCAGGAAGGCGCGGCAGCATATTACCCAGCGGGGCCCGGGGCAAGCATCAGGATCAAAAAGAAACAGGAAGGGAAATATGAAGAGCGGTCAGTGGAGGAGTTTTGGCTGGAACAGTGTCTTTACACTTCGGAGTTGCTCAGCGCCGCGGCAGCCCCGATCAATCCCGGGTGGGGCTCAACCACCACCTGCACAGGAATCTGCTCCATGAGCACTTTCATCCTGCCTTTGTCTTCGAACGCGGCACGAAAACCCGACTGACGGAAGAATTCCACAAAGCGGGGAATGATCCCGCCAACGATATAGACGCCTCCCAAGGCTCCCAACGTTAAGGCGGCGTTACCGGCCACACGCCCTAAAATCTCACAGAAGTGCCCCAGGGTGGCTGCCGCCATGGGGTCCTGTCCGCTCAAGGCTGCGCCGGTAATCTCCTTAGGGAGGCGATGAATGGGTGCTTGACCCTGAAGTTCACAATGGCATTGGTAAAGATTGACCAGCCCCTGGCCACTCAGGATTCGTTCAACGCTCACCCGCCCAAAGCGCTCCGTCAGCTTTTGGAGAATCTGAATTTCCAAGGGGGTTGTGGCGGCAAAATCCACGTGTCCCCCTTCTGCAGCCAAGGGAATCCAACCACAACTGGCCCGGACCAACCCTGCAGTGCCCAGCCCTGTGCCAGGTCCGATAGCCAGCTTGGGAAGGCTGTCCTGAACCGGGCCACCTCCCACTTGAACCAGATTTTCCTTGGCCAAATAGGGAATGCTCAACGCCATGGCGGTGAAGTCGTTGACCAGCTTCAGGGTCTCGACCCCCAGCTGCTCCCGCATCTGATCCTTGCTGAACGCCCAATGGCTATTGGTCAGCTTGATGTGCTCCAGGTGGACGGGGCCGGCGAACGCGAAACAGGCGGCGGAAATATCCGCCACCTCCAGTTGGATTTCACGCAGATAATGGTGTGCCGCAGCATCCAGGTTCTCATGCTCCCGCACCGGCAGCACCCGGATCTGCTCCAGCCTGACCGAGTTGGGGCGCACCAGGGCAAAGCGGGCATTAGTGCCACCGATATCCCCGATCAGTGAATAGCCTCCCGTCATGGTCTGCTCCCCCAGTTGGCTCCCAGACTCCCAGCTAAGGGAGGGCTTCCAGGCTAGCCTTGGCGATCTCTGTAATTTGTCCCCAGTCCGAGGCCTGCACGGCATCTGCCGGGGTCAGCCAGGTTCCTCCCACAGCGCAGACATTCTCCAGGGTCAGGTAATCCTTGGCCGTCTCCTTGCGAATCCCCCCCGTGGGACAGAAGCGGACCTCGGGCAATGGCCCGGCAAATGATTTGAGGGCCGCTACCCCTCCCGCCACTTCAGCCGGGAAAAACTTGAAGTGACGATAGCCCAAGGCCACCCCCTCCATCAGCTCAGAGACGGTGGCAATGCCTGGCACCAAGGGCACTTCCGCCTCCAGGCCATGCTTAAGCAGCTTGCGGGTAATGCCCGGGGTGATCACAAACTGGGCGCCGTGCTCCACCGCCTGGTCAAACTGTTCCGGGTCGAGCACCGTCCCGGCCCCCACCCAAACCTGGGGAAAAGCCTGACGCATCTCGCGGATGGCCTTCAGACCATGGGGGGTACGCAAGGTGACCTCCAGTACCCGCAGGCCCCCGTCCACTAAAGCCTGGGCGAGAGGCAGCGCATGCTCCGGTTGCTGGATGCTGATCACCGGAATCAATGGGCAGGCCTCCAGAATTTGTTGCGCCTGTTCTGCCAGGTCTTTTCTTAACAGCTTCTTCGACATGGAGCTTCACTCTCGATTCATGCCAGTGTGTCCCCCTTGGATTTGGCGGGCACGCCTACAGTGTGGGCTTCAACGGTCAGGGAGCCCAGAACACGGAAATCTCCTGCTGCAAAAAAGCCCGGATCGGCATCACCTCGACCCGATCCAAGTACTCCAGGGCCTCTTCCAACACCGCCAGCTTTTCATCCCCTTCGATCTGCAAGGCCTTATGGCGAGCCCCGGCAAGTGCCTTGCGAGTCAGGGTCATCCGCGGGTGAGGCGCATCCAGGGGTTCGATGGCATGGCAGCGACGCTCGCTCGCCAGCGCTTCTCCCAACCCCTGGGTTCCGGGAAACAGCGAGGCTGTATGCCCATCGGTTCCCATCCCCAGCACCAGCACATCCAGGGGCCAATGGATACTGTCCAGGCGTTGCTCGCACAGCTCCAGCCCCTGCTCCGGCCGGGCCGTATCCACTTTCAGGCCGACAAAGCGGGCTTCACTGGCCTGATGGCATAACAGGTGCTTTCTCACCAGGCGCTCATTACTGGCGTCATGGTCAGTATCCACCCAGCGCTCGTCGGCCAGGGTGATATCAACCCTGCTCCAGGGCAAATCCAGCTGTGACAGGGCCGAAAAAAAATTAAGCGGCGTCTTGCCTCCGGATACGGCCAGGGAAGCCCTGTCCTGTTCCTGAAGGGCAGTCTTGAGCCAGTCACCCACCTGCTGCGCCAACCGTTTGGCCAACAGCAGGCGGTCCTCTGTTTCTATCCAGTGGATATGATCTGGCAATGCATCAAAGCTCCTC
>JAJUGC010000010.1 GCA_029268325.1 Gammaproteobacteria bacterium
ATGGCAATGTTTGCCAAGGTTGGACTGGGGCTTCTCCTTCTGGTTGCCCCCCTCGCCCACGCAGAAATTCCGCTGGAGTCTAGTGACTGGAAGCTGCATGCCGAACGCGACAACATCAAGATCTACACCAAAAAACACAACGACTCGAACTTCCAGGCCTTTAAGGCTGTTGCCCTCCTCAACAGCCCAATCACCAATATCATGGCCGTTATGGCCAACCCCCATTCCTGCGTCGAGTGGGTCCACGGCTGTGTCGAGTCCTGGGGATTCGATGAAGAGAGCTTTCGCAAACGCTACGCCTATTCCGTAAACGACCTGCCCTGGCCGGTCCAGGACCGGGACTACGTCCTGGAAATCAATACCTCCAATAATGCGGAAACCGGCGAGTTCTCCATGTCCATGTACGCCGTCGCCGACAAGCGGCCCAAAGACCCCAAATACGTGCGGGTGACGGTGGCGGAAACCCACTACTTCTTCCGTCCCCAGGGGGAAGATAAAACCGAAATGATCTGGCTGCAGCACACCGAGCCCGGTGGCTCCATTCCTAGTTGGCTGGTCAATGCCCTGATTGTGGATATCCCCATCAAGTCCATGAAAAGCCTTGAAAAGGTGGCCAATTCCGAAAAATACAGTAATGCGGAAATCCTCTACGACGAAGAAAATCAAATCATCGGCGTAAAATCAGCAAAATAGCCAGGTTTCAGGTTCAAACCGGGCCTTGGGGCAAGTAAAATACCCCAAGGCCCTCTGGTTTCAGGAAGTAATATCATGCCGGTCCTCGCTCGCGATATCATGACTCCCCACGTAAAGTCCGTGCCCGCCTCCTGGACCATGCAACAGTTTGCCCGCTTCCTGGCCACCAACAGCATCTCCGGCAGCCCGGTGGTTAACGACCGGGGTGAAATCGTCGGCATCGCAACCCTGTCCGACATTGCCGACTTCCACCTCAACACCGTGACCCAGGACTACGAACGGCGCATGACACCGGAGGAGCTTCAGGAAGCCCGCCGCCTGCGCCAGTTCATTTTCGAAGAAATGCAGAAAGTCCCCGTGGAAGTACGGGATATCATGACACCCATCGTCTTTGCCGTGCAGGAAGAGACCCCGATCCAGGAAATCGCCCGGCTGATGATGAAGGAACACTTGCACCGGATCTTCGTCAAGCGGGCCGACAAGGTGATAGGCATCATCACCGGCTACGACATGCTGAAGGTTATCGCTGACCTGCCCGAAACCGACTCCTGACCCGCCGAACTCCGGCCCCTCCCCGCAAGGTGCAGTCGCGCCAGCCTGTCTGGAACCATCTCCCCTGTTAGCAGTGACACACAATTGTCACAAAGAGTTTTCCATAATCATCAAGCATAACTATGATGAAACATAGGGAGTACACCCAGGTGTACAGGAATCTGCGCCCAACGCCGCATACTCAACAGCCCGCAACAACACGATAGAGCTACCATGAGCAGAAAGCCTCACCAGCCCGAGCTAAAAACCTACGTCCTCGATACCAACGTCCTCATCCATGATCCTAACGCCGTCCTGAACTTTGAAGAGCACCAGGTCATCATCCCGATGACGGTTCTGGAGGAACTCGACAAGCTCAAAGTCGGTAAACAGGCCATCGCTGCAGATTGCCGCCAGGCCATCCGCCTGATCGACCAGCTCCTGGGAGACGCCACCCCCAAGGAAATAGAGGCAGGCGTTCCCATCTACCGCGAAACGCTGGGCGCACACCGGGGCACCATTTCCATTTTGATGAATCCGGATCGGGCCATTGTTCCCCCACACCTGCCGGATAACATGAACGACAACCGGATTATCAACGCCCTGGCCAACCTGCAGAGCCTGCACAAGGAGCGCCAGATCATCCTGGTGAGCAAAGACATCAACATGCGCCTGAAGGCCCGGGCCTGCGGCGTGGAAGCCCAGGATTACCATACCGACCAGCTGGTGGATGACATTGACCTGCTGCCCAAGGGTTATGTGGAATTTCCGGGCTCATTCTGGGATCGCATCGACAAGGTGGAAACCATCCAGCGGGAAGGCGTCACCGAGCATGTACTGCTACGGATTGATGAACTGGCGGGCCTGGACCTGAACGACTTCATTCTGGATCAACAGGGCTTTATCGGACGGGTTGTGGAAGCAGAGCCAGACCGGCTGGTACTGGAAGATTTGAGCTATGAAAACCTGATGTCCCAGCAGGCCTGGGGCCTGGTGCCACGGGATATCTATCAAGCGCTGGCCCTGCACCTGTTGCTGGATCCGGACATTCACCTGGTGAACCTGTCCGGTGCCGCCGGCTCAGGCAAAACCATCCTCGCTCTTGCCGCCGCCATCGAGATGACGGTTGCCAGCAAGCGCTACAAACGCATTATCGCCACCCGCAGCACCCAGGGCCTGGATGAGGACATTGGCTTTTTGCCGGGCACCGAGGCGGAAAAAATGGAGCCCTGGCTGGGAGCCATTACCGACAACCTGGAGGCGTTGCATGAAGATGACGAGAACATGCATTCCAGTGTGGACTATATCCTGCAGCGGGTGCCGCTCCAGTTCAAATCCCTCAACTATATTCGCGGTCGCAGCTTCCAGCACAGCCTGATCCTGATTGACGAGAGCCAGAACCTGACACCCCACCAAATCAAAACCATCATTACCCGCGCCGGTAATGGCAGCAAGGTGATCTGCCTGGGTAACCTGGCCCAGATCGACACCCCCTACCTGAGCGCCCCCAGCTCAGGTTTGACCTACCTGACCCAACGCTTCCGGGGCTTTCGCCATGGCGGCCGGCTCCACCTGAAAGGGGTGCCCCGTTCTGCATTGGCGGAATTTGCAGAGGCTAACCTGTAAGCGGCTAAACGGCCCGGGTGCTATTTTCAGTGCCTGGGCGTTATCTTCGCTGCCAGCTTCGGCCTGCACACCAAAACACGGCCGCCCCATCAAAAAAAGCAGGAGCCGGAGCGGTACCATCAGCGCCCGTTACTGCTCAGTCAAAGGAGTTCAGTTCCCCATCCGGGTCTTGCAGCATGCCAGCGGTAAATTTCTGCACGCCCTTCTCCGCTTCCTCAATTTCCTGGAAGCGCGCAATATGAAACAGGGCCTCACCCTCGTTCACCAGGGGAATATTGACCCGACCAATCACAATCCCGTTATAGGGGCTGGTCACAGGCTGCTCCCGCATGCCAAACGGATCGCTGATAATTGCCAGATGATCCCCCTTGCGAACGCGGCTGCCCAAGGCCACCAAAGGACGCATAACGCCATCCACCTCGGCCCTCACCCAGCTGGACGTCTTGGCGATAACCGGCACATGCTCCCGATGCAAGCGGCGGGTCTTCGATAACATGCCCAGCTCCCGCATCACCGACATCACACCTCGGACGCCAGCCTGGATGGAAAGCTCATCAAACCTCAACGCCTCACCCGCCTCATAGGTGATGACCGGAATTTCCGCGGCCTCGGCGATGCTGCGTAGGGAACCGTCCCGCAGGGCCGCGTTCAGGATTACCGGCACTCCAAAGGCCCGGGCCATCTGCTCGGTGACCGGATGATCCAGGCAAGCCCGCACCTGAGGCAGGTTGGAGCGATGGATGGCCCCGGTATGCAGGTCGATGATATGGCTGACCTTATCAATAATTTCCTTCTTGAACAGGTGCGCCATCCGGGCTCCCAGCGAGCCTTTCTCGCTGCCGGGAAAGCAGCGGTTAAGGTCCCGCCGGTCCGGCAAATAACGGGTCTGCTGGATAAAGCCGAATACGTTGACAATGGGAACGGCAATCAAAGTCCCGCGCAGCCTGCGAATGGACGACATGGACAACAGGCGCCGGATGATTTCAACACCATTCAACTCATCGCCATGAATGGCGGCGCACACCAACAGGACCGGCCCCTCCCTGCGCCCATGCAGAACCTGCACCGGAATCGACAGGGGCGTTTGGGTATAGAGCTGGGCGACCCGGATCTCCAGGGACTGGCGTTCCCCCGGAGCGATGGAAACGCCATTGATAACGATAGGAGCGCGAGACGAGGGTTTGGCTTTCATGGGGTTGCCCCTTGGTCTTAGCCCCGGCCACGAGTCCGAGTGCGGGAGGGAGCCGCATTCTTTTCGATAAACTCGATAATCATACCCGCCACATTTTTGCCGGTTGCGCTCTCAATTCCGTTCAAGCCTGGCGAGGAATTGACCTCCATCACCAGAGGCCCCCGGGCAGAACGCAGAATGTCCACCCCGGCCACGTTAAGCCCCATGGCCTTGGCCGCATCCACCGCCGTCTTACGTTCAGCCGGTGTAATGCGCACCAGGCTGGCCGTACCACCCCGATGCAGGTTGGAGCGGAACTCCCCATCCTTGGCCTGACGCTTCATGGCGGCAATCACCTTGTCGCCCACCACAAAACAGCGGATATCCGCGCCACCCGCTTCCTTGACGAATTCCTGCACCATAATGTCCGCATCCAGCCCCATGAAGGCTTCAATCACACTTTCCGCCGCCTTCCGGGTTTCCGCCAAGACCACACCAATTCCCTGGGTGCCTTCCAACAGCTTGATCACCAGGGGAGCGCCCCCCACCATGTCGATCAGGTCCGGCACGTCATCCGGAGCACTGGCAAAGCCGGTCACCGGCAAGCCGATTCCCTTCCGGGACAGCAGTTGCAAGGAGCGCAGCTTATCCCGGGCACGGGTAATGGCGACCGACTCGTTCAGGGGAAAGACCCCCATCATCTCAAACTGGCGCAACACTGCT
The DNA here is from genome assembly GCA_029268325.1 of Gammaproteobacteria bacterium. Lineage (GTDB taxonomy): Bacteria > Pseudomonadota > Gammaproteobacteria > Pseudomonadales > Oleiphilaceae > JAEZAA01. The sequence continues at coordinate 4,745 of JAJUGC010000010.1, forward strand.
GTGCCATAGAAAGTGATAGAGGCACCAATCCGGGGAATGACGGCATCAAACCCTGTCAGCGCCTCCCCCTTATAGTGGATGGACGGATTGCTGGAGGCGATGTTCATATAACAGCGCAAGGTGTCGATGACCCGCATCTCGTGGCCGCGCTTCTCACCTTCCTCCACCAGGCGTCGGGTTGAATACAGCCGGGGATTACGCGACATAATGGCGATTTTCATACTAAAGACCTATCAGGGATCATGCTTGCTCCAGCTCCGTGCGATACGAAACCGATGGATTCACCAGGATGCGCCGACGCATAGCAGTGCGCCCCAGCAGCATCCGAAACTTCATTGTGTCGCGGTTGGTCAGGGTCATTTCAATAGGCCAGGCCATGTGGGCAATGCGCAGCATCGTCTCAATCACTAACCGCTTTTCCCGGTGGCCACCCGAGTCGGTCACCATACGCTCATCGACCACCGCCGCATCACACTCCACCACGGTATCCTGGTCATTCTGCAGGGGGTGCATCAAAAACCGCACCCGCAGGCCAGCCTTGGTCTGGTAAGGGTCGACCTCGAACGCATGCAGTGCCGAGGTACGGGCGCCGGTATCCACCTTGGCCTTAATCCGCTCGATCCCCAGCTCCGGTAGGGCGACCCATTCACGCCAGCCCACCAGCAGCTTGTTGTCCGGCAACACGATATTTTTTCCAGAACTGCTTTGTCCGGAACTCGCCACCGACACCTTGTCCGCCAACGTTTGCCGTTCATTTTCTTCAGGATGACTCATCGCATCTCCTTACTGATGGGCAGTCCGCTCTCCACAGACGCTACACTGAGGGTCGCGCTTGATCCTGAATTCACGCCAGGACAGGGACATCCCATCCAGCAACAACAAGCGCCCCGCCAAAGGCTCACCAAGCCCGGTCAGCACCTTAATGGTTTCCATGGCCTGCACGGAACCGACGATGCCCACCAGCGGAGCCATAACGCCCGCCTCTGAACAGGTGAGCTGCTCCTCATCCACATGGGCATAGAGGCATTGATAACAAGGATTTTGCGGCTGGCGGGTATCGAAGACACTGATCTGCCCTTCCATGCGGATTGCCGCACCGGAGATCAGCGGCTTGCCGGCTGCGACACAGGCGCTGTTCAAAGCGAAGCGGGTGGCAAAGTTGTCAGTGCAGTCCACGACTACATCCACCAGCCCCACCTGTTCCACCAGAAGCTCATCCTGAAGGGGTTCGCTGATGGTGCGCACCTGCACCAAGGGGTTGATCGCCCCAATGGACTCCCGGGCAGACTCCACCTTGAGCTTGCCCAAATCCGCCATGGTATGGGCAATCTGGCGATGCAGGTTGGTCAGCTCTACCTGGTCAAAGTCGGCCAGCACCAATTCACCAACCCCTGCTCCTGCCAGGTACAGGGCAACCGGGCTGCCCAGTCCACCCAGGCCAACAATCAGCACTCGAGCGGCAGCCAGCCGCTGTTGTCCGGCCACGTCAAATTGCGGCAGCATAATCTGGCGGCTGTAACGTAACAGCTCGTCATCGGTAAACTCTCGATTAGCCATGTGTTCCCCATTGCCCCAAGGTGACCCGATCACGCCCCCCATAGTCTTGCACCGTCTCCACAGCGGAGAAACCAGCGCCGCGCAAGAGCTCCCGAACCGCATTCCCCTGGTCATAGCCATGCTCGAATAGCAACCAGCCACCGGGGTGCAGATGCCCAGGCGCCTGACCAATAATTCGGCGGATATCCGCCAGGCCATCGGCACCGCTTGCCAGAGCACTCAGGGGTTCAAAACGCACATCCCCCTGCTCCAAATGGGGATCAGCCTCGGCAATATAGGGAGGGTTACTGACAATCAGATGAAACTGCTGGCCGCCCAATTCGGCAAACCAGTCACTATGGATCAAGCGTACTGAAAGCTCTAACTGGTCGGTATTGGCCCGGGCCACTTGCAAGGCCTCCTGGGACGCATCCACCGCCCAGACTTCCGCATCCGGCCGCTCGGAGGCCAGCGCCAAGGCAATGGCTCCGGTTCCGGTTCCCAGGTCCAGCACACGTCCGGCCTGGGGTAAACGCTCCAGGGCCTGCTCCACGAGCAACTCCGTTTCCGGACGGGGAATCAGGGTATGTTCATTCACCTGCAATGGCAGTGACCAGAACTCCCGTTTCCCTACGAGATAGGCCACGGGCACCCCCTGGGCACGCTGCATCACCAGTTCATTTAACTGGCTCTGCTGGGAAGCGGTCAGTTCACGCTCTGGCCAGGTATAAAGATAGGTTCGGGACTGCCCCAAAACGAAGCCCAGCAGCACTTCGGCATCCAGTTTGGGAGACTCGCCGGGAAGGCGCGCCATAGCGTGCTGAAGGGCTTCGAAAATGGTCATGCCGAGTCGCCTTAGGCATCGGTGAGGTTGGCGAGCTGTTCGGCTTGGTATTCGTGAAGCAATGGCTGGATCACCGGGTCGAGATCGCCCTCCATGACTTCATCCAGCTTGTACAGGGTCAGGTTGATGCGATGGTCTGTAATTCGCCCCTGCGGGAAGTTATAGGTGCGAATCCGCTCGGAGCGGTCACCACTGCCCACCAGGCTTTTACGGGTGCTGGCCTGCTCTTTCTGCTGGCTTTCCTGAGCGGAAGACAGCAGCTTGGCGGCCAACAGGGACATGGCCTTGGCGCGGTTCTTGTGCTGGGAGCGTTCATCCTGACACTCCACGACAATCCCGGTGGGAAGATGGGTAATCCGGATGGCGGACTCGGTCTTGTTCACGTGCTGACCACCAGCCCCGGAAGCACGGAAGGTATCGACGCGCAGATCTGCTGGATTGATATCCACGGCTTCCACTTCATCGGCCTCTGGCATAACCGCCACGGTACAGGCCGACGTATGGATACGTCCCTGGGATTCAGTTTCGGGAACCCGCTGCACCCGATGGGCTCCGGATTCAAACTTGAGATGGGCATAGACATCCTTGCCGCTCACCCGGGTGATCAGCTCTTTGTAGCCACCATGCTCGCCTTCGCTCTCGCTGATGATCTCGATCTGCCAGCGCTTCAGCTCCGCATAGCGCGAATACATCCGGAACAGGTCACCGGCGAAGATCGCCGCCTCGTCTCCCCCGGTTCCGGCCCGGATTTCCAGAAACACGTTACGACCATCGTTGGGATCTTTTGGCAACAGCAACTTCTGCAGCACCAGTTCCTTCTGCTCAATCTGCTCCTGCAGGGACTGGACTTCTTCCTGCGCCATCTCCCGCAGCTCCGGGTCACCCTCTTTCAGCATGGCCCGCGCCGACTCCAGGTCTGCTGTGAGCTTACGATAGCTGTCAAAGTTCTCCGCTACCGGCTCCAGTTCCGCATACTCCCGCGACAGGGCCCGGAACTTATCCTGGTCAGCAATGACACTTGCATCGCTCAACAGAGCCCGCACTTCTTCAAAGCGCTCACAGAGGTGTTCTAGCTTGAGATAAATGGATTCTTTCATGGGTTCAAACAGTATCGTCGGATGATGATTCTGCCGGCGGTAACTTCTCCGACTTCATTAAGGAAATCCCGGCGTCTTCTGGCGGCAACTGATGCAGCTCCCGCAGCCAATCGCTCACTTCCAGGCGTCCTTCGGCACTGGCCTTACGCACCTGGACACTGGGATGGTGCAGGAACTTGTTGGTCAGGGCGCGCGCCATGGCCTGCAGCACCTGCTCGGGGGAGTTACCCCGCTCCAGGGCCTTCAATGCCTTTGCCACCTCCTGATCCCGGGTCGCTTCCGCCTGCTCACGGAACTGGCGCAGCACTGAAACCGCATTCAAAGACCGCAGGTGATGCATGAATTCGGCAGCACCCGCTTCAATCAAATGTTCGGCTTCTTCCGCAGCCCCTTGCCTGGAGCGGATATTCTCTTCGATGACCTGCTGCAAGTCATCTACCGAATAAAGAAAAACATCGGCCAGATCCGCCACTTCTTCCTCAATATCCCGTGGCACCGCCAAATCCACCATGAAGATGGGGCGATGCTTGCGCACCTTCATCGCTCGCTCCACGGCTCCCTTACCCAAGACGGGCAATTGGCTGGCGGTCGAGGCGATCAGGATATCCACCTCCTCGAGGGCTTTGGGGATGTCCGTCAGCGGAATAGCCCGGCCGCCGAACTCCGCTGCCACCGCCTGGGCACGGGTCAGGGTTCGGTTAGCCACAGTCATCTGCCGCACGCCCGCCTCCTTCAGGTGCCGGGCAACCAGCTCGATGGTTTCGCCGGCGCCCACTAGCAAGGCACGGGTGTCATGCAAATCGGAGAAAATGCGCTGGGCCAGATGCACCGCGGCGTAGGCCACCGACACCGGGTTTTCGCCAATCCGGGTTTCGGTACGAACCCGCTTGGCTACGGAAAAAGTGCGCTGGAACAGACGATCCAGGAAACCGCCGACACAACCAGCGTCCTGAGCTACGGCATAAGCCGTTTTTAACTGCCCGAGGATTTGGGGCTCCCCCAGAACCATGGAATCCAGGCCACTGGCCACCCGCATGATATGGCGAACCGCCGCCTCATCCCGATACATGTAGCTGCAGGCTTCCAGCTCCGCCAGATTGAGCCCGTGGTATTCACTCATCCAGGCGAGAATTCGGCGTGCGTCACTCGACTCCGCCGAACAATAAACTTCCGTACGGTTACAGGTGGAAAGAATGGCTGCTTCCTGCAATTGCGACGCCGAGCAAACCTGGCGCAGTGCCTCCTTGAGATCCTCCGGCGCAAACGCCACCCGCTCCCGTATAGCCACCGGAGCAGTCTTGTGATTGATACCCAGAGTCAGAAGCGTCATACAACCTTACACATTTGCGCCCAATCTGCCTGGCTCCCGCAGGAGCCCCGGCTGGGCGGGAATCGTATATTAATAGTCCGGACAGGGCTGAAAAATACGCAAAAGCCTAGCATTCGACACTCGGCCCGGCCAAAAGCAACCATTTTGCCACAGCCCAGCGCTTCAAGCAGCCCGAACATCCATCCATTAGCAAAAAGCTATACGGCTACCAGGTCACGTCTCGCGCACTTAGCAGATCCGGTTCCTGCAACTTTCGTCATTTTGCGTGATCTATTCATTTTTAGAACCAGCCCTTTTACCAATACAGCGTAACGGTTTATGCTTGCCTGAGCCTGAAGCCTCTTCTGTTAGGGATTGGCAGCCCAGAGGGACCAGCGGCCCAAGCCCTAACAAACCAGGCTCTCTAAACCGCAAAACCTTGTCGGGATTGTGTTAATTATTATGCGAAAAATCGTTTTGCCGTTAACTGCCTTGGCGGTTTCCATCACCCTGAGCGCGTGCAGCAGCCTACAACGCCAGGACATCTCAACGCCCGGAACGATTTCTCCGGCGGAGACCCTGCTTCCGGTTTCAGAGGAGGATTTGCAGGCTCTCTCTACCCCCTCCGAACCAGCCATACCCGGAGAGTTTACCAGAGATTCCCTCTATACCCTTTTATCGGCTGAAATCGCCGGCCAGCGCAACCAATTCGACCTGGCCCTGCAAAACTATGTCAGCGAAGCCAAGCGCAGCCGGGACCTGGGCGTGGTAATCCGCGCCTTGCGGATCAGCCAGTTCCTGAAAAAGGAACAAGAGCTGCTGGAGATGGCCGAGCTTTGGAGCGAACTGGATCCCAGCGCATCAGAGCCTCACCACCTTGCCTCCATCGCCCTCATTCGTAATCGGGATTACGAAGGCGCCGTGGCACATATGGAGCAGCTGCTCAACCTGGAAGGCAGCACCAACTTTGACAATCTAGCCCTGCATGCCAAGAACCTGTCTGAAGAAGACCGGGAGCAACTCCTGACCCTCTATGGCGACTTGCGCGCCCGCTACCCGGACAACCTGGAAATCACTTTCGGGCACGCCATTCTGCAAGAACTCAATGAGCGCCATGCCGAGGCCCTGGCCACGCTCGACCAGCTACTCAAGGAAGATCCCGAGCACCAACCGGCACTTTTAATGCGAGCCCGCCTGGTCCATCAGGTAGAGGGATTGGACGCTGCGCTTGCCTACTTGAAGAAAGTCAGCCGCCAACACCCGGACAATCACCAGCTGGGAACCACCTATGCCCGACTGCTGATCGACAAACAGGAACTGGACCTGGCCCAGGAAGAGTTTCGCTCCCTGATGGAACGTTTCCCGGATACGCCGGGCCTGAAACTATCCTATGCCCTGGTGGCCCTCGAAAACAAACAAACCGACCTGGCCCGCCAGCAGCTCCAGGAACTCCTGAAGGAACGCCAGCACACAGACGAGGCCCACTTCTACCTTGCCCGCCTGGCTGACCAGGAACAGAAGACTGACGAAGCCCTGAAGCATTACCAGCAAATCCGCAGTGGCACCCACTTTTTCACAGCACTGGGGCGCTCCGCCTATCTATTGGCGACCAATGACCGACTGTCCGAGGCGCTCAACCTGTTTGAGCGAGCCCAGGACAGATTCCCGGATCAGGCCCCGCAGATCCAGCTACTCCAAATCAACCTGCTGATGGAGCTCGAAGAGTACGAAGCCGCCCTGAATGCGGCCAACGACGCCTTGGTGAAGCAACCCGACGACTCCCAACTGCTCTACATCCGCGCCTCGATCTACGACAAGCTGAACGATATTGCCAGCATGGAGCAGGATCTGCGCAAGATCCTGGACAAAGAGCCGGACAATGCTATCGCCCTCAATGCCCTGGGCTACATTCTGGCGGACCGCACCAACCGCTATCAGGAAGCCTATACCCTTATTGAAAAGGCGCTGGCCCTCAAGCCGGACAACCCCGCCATTATGGACAGCATGGGCTGGGTGGAATACCGGCTCGGCAATCTGGACAAGGCCCTCGACTGGCTGCGCCTGGCCTATGAACGCTTTGCCGACCCCGAAATCGCTTCTCACTTGGGTGAAGTGCTGTGGGTTTCCGGTCAGCGGGACGAAGCCATGAGCATTTGGCTGAAAAGCCTGTCGGAGAACCCAGACAACCCCTTGATCACAGGAACCATGAGCCGGCTAGGAGCACAAACGAGCAATGCAAGCGAATAACTGCCAAACCACCCGGACTTGGCCCTTTCCCGTTGAACGCAGCCTGCAGGGGCTGGGAGCCCTTGCCCTGCTCTGCTTGCTCCTGCTCGCCGGCTGTGCCGCGCCACCAGTCCAAACCCAGGCGGAAGCCCCGCCCGAATGGACCCAGCAACAACTGGCCCTGCGGGAAGTCACCCATTGGCAAGTGTCCGGCAAGCTCGGCGTGCGCCAAGACAACCGAAGCGACAGCGCGGTGATCAACCAATGGGTACAACAAGACTTGCGTTTCGATATCAACCTGTCCTCCCCAGTCTTCGGCCTTGGCGCCACCGCCATCCAAGGCACCCCCGAAGGCATCTGGTTCACCCGCTCAGGCGAGCAGCCGGTGTATTCGGAAGACCCGGAAGGCCTGATCCGGCAACAGGTGGGCTGGAGCCTGCCCATTCGCCACCTCCTGTATTGGGTCAAAGGCATCCCTGCCCCGGGGCCTTTCCAGGACATACTGTTCGACCAGAATGGCAATCTCTATCAACTGCAGCAGGCGGGCTGGGACATTGTCTACGAAAGCTATCACCCTACCATTCCCTATGCCCTGCCACGTAAAATCGTCCTGCGCCGCGACAAGGTCCGGCTAACTTTTATCATTTCCAACTGGGATCTGAAGAATCCACTTTAATGATGTCCGAGCCTCTTACCTTACCGGCCCCGGCCAAACTGAACCTGTTCCTCCATATCACCGGCCAACGGGCCGACGGTTACCACGAGCTCCAAACCCTGTTCCAGCTGCTGGATTATGGCGACGAGCTCAGCTTCCTGGCGCGTCCGGGCCCAGAGATTGAGTTAACCCCTCAGTTTTCGGGCATTCCGCCTGAGTCCAACCTGGTTGTGCGCGCCGCCCGTTTGCTTCAACAAGAAACCGGCTGCCGCCAGGGGGCCAGCATTCTCCTGGATAAGCGCCTGCCCATGGGGGGCGGCATTGGTGGTGGCAGCTCCGACGCCGCCACCACCTTGCTGGCACTGAACCATCTCTGGCGCCTGAACCTGAGTCTGGACGAACTGGCAGCCATCGGCGTGCGCCTGGGAGCCGACGTGCCCGTTTTTGTGCGCGGCCGGACTGCCTGGGCCGAAGGTATAGGCGAGCGTTTGACTCCGATAGAATTATCTTCATACTGGTATTTGGTCGTCGCACCGGACTGCCAAATCAGTACAAAAGAAATATTTTCAAATAAAGGGTTGACAAGAGACACGCCAAGAATCAGAATAGCGCCCGCTCTTGAGGGACAACTGAAGCAACTACGAAACGACTGCCAGCCAATCGTTTCAGAGCACTACCCGAAAGTGAAGGAAGCACTTGGTTGGCTCAGCCAATATGGCAATGCACGATTAACTGGAACAGGGGCCTGCATTTTTGCAAGCTTCACCACTGAAGAAGAATGCCGATATGTCTTCTCCCTGTTACCGGCAAACTTTAAAGGGTTTGTCGCAAGAGGAGTCAACCGATCACCGGCCCATGAGCTCCTACAACGGCAAACTCAAACAGAGCTGCAATAGCCCTGTACACGTCACTGGGGTGTCGCCAAGCGGTAAGGCAGCGGGTTTTGATCCCGCCATTCGGAGGTTCGAATCCTTCCACCCCAGCCACTTTCTTACCCGTTCTCCAAGCCAACATGCATAAGCTCCAGCAGGTAGTGACCGTGTCGAAGTTGATGGTATTTACCGGGAATGCAAATCCCGAGCTGGCCCGAAAAGTTGCGGATATCCTTCATATCCCTCTAGGCGATGCGACCGTCGGAAAATTCAGCGACGGGGAAATTTCCGTCGAAATCAATGAAAATGTACGTGGCCGCGATGTCTTCATCATGCAGCCGACGTGCGCCCCCACAAACGATAACCTGATGGAACTGCTCGTGATGGCCGACGCCCTGCGCCGCGCCTCCGCCAGCCGGATTACCGCTGTGGTTCCCTATTTTGGCTATGCCCGCCAAGACCGTCGGCCACGCTCCTCCCGGGTTCCCATCAGTGCCAAGGTCGTCGCCGACATGATGACCGGCGTAGGCATTAACCGCCTCCTCACCGTTGACCTCCACGCCGACCAAATTCAGGGTTTCTTCCACATTCCAGTCGATAACGCCTATGCAACTCCAGTCATGCTGGACGATATTGAGCGTCTGCGCCTGGAAAACTTTATCGTGGTCTCCCCGGACGTTGGTGGCGTTGTTCGCGCACGGGCTGTAGCCAAGCGCCTCGACGATGCGGACCTGGCCATCATCGACAAGCGTCGCCCCCGCGCCAACGAAGCGCAAATCATGCATATCATCGGTGATGTCAGCGGCAAAACCTGCATTCTGGTCGACGACATTGTCGATACCGCCGGCACTTTGTGCAAAGCCGGCCAGGCGCTTAAGGACCAGGGTGCCGAACGTGTGATCGCCTATATCACGCACCCCGTACTGTCTGGCCCTGCGGTGGAAAACATCACCAACTCCGTCTTGGACGAAGTTGTGGTTATGGACACCATTCCCCTGCAGGAAAATGCCATTAAATGTGCTAAAATCCGGCAACTTTCATTGGCGGGCTTGCTGGCTGAGTCGATCCGTCGCGTCTGCAATGAAGAGTCCATCAGCGCGATGTTCCGCTAAGGGATCGCTCTGAGCTAAGCATAGAAGTATTTGCAAAAGCCCTGGCTTTTGCACCCGCGCCGCCCTTAAGGCGGCGTTTCGTAAGCGGCAACAGCCTGGTCGCGGGTTGTTGTCGTTTTTTGCCTTCTATTTGAGGAAAACAACATGTCAAACGAAATCGTAATTGTTGCTGAAAAGCGCAGCGTACAGGGGAAAGGTGCGAGCCGCCGCCTACGCCGCGAAGAAAGCAAAGTGCCCGCCATTGTGTACGGTGGCAACAAAGAGCCCCAACTGCTGAGCATCATTGCCAAGGACCTGAAAAAGGCCCTGGAAAACGAAGCTCTGTACTCCTCCATTCTGACCCTGAAGATCGATGGTGAAACTGAGTCCGTCATCCTGAAAGACCTGCAACGCCACCCTTTCCGCATCGACATCCTCCATGCGGACTTCATGCGCGTTTCTCAGGACCAGCCGATTAACGTCCACGTTCCCCTGCACTTCGTTAACGAAGACAACTGTAAAGGCGTTAAGCTGGGCGGCGGCATGATCGAGC
>JAJUGC010000011.1 GCA_029268325.1 Gammaproteobacteria bacterium
ATCCAGTTCTGTCACCAGAATAGGCTCATCGATCTGAACCCATTCCACACCGGCCTCGGTAAGCTTATTCAGGAGTTGTGCATAAACCGGAATCAGCCGGTCCAGCAGTGCCAGCCGGTCAGAGTCATCCTTTGCCTTGCCCAACCAGAGATAGGTGATCGGACCAATAATGACGGGCTTGGCCTGATGCCCCTGTTGATGGGCCTCCTCCAATTGCTGAAGGATACGCTCGGGCTGTAGCTGAAACTGGGTGGTCGCCGTAAACTCAGGCACGATGAAGTGGTAGTTGGTGTCGAACCATTTGGTCATTTCCCCGGCATGGACACACTGGCAGTCAGAGTCCTTGGCAGAACGCCCGCGAGCGACCCGAAAGTAGTTATCCAATTCCTGCCCCTGTAGGCCGTCAACTCGCTCAGGCACATTGCCCAGGGTAAAGCTCATATCCAAGACGTGGTCGTAAAAGGAGAAATCCCCCACCGGGACCAGATCCAGTCCCGACTGCTGCTGCCAGTGAGCCTGGCGCAACTCGCTTCCAAGCTGAAGCAGCGCCTCGTGGGTGGACTGCCCTTTCCAAAAGGATTCCAGGCCGAACTTCAGTTCGCGCCGGCTGCCGATACGGGGAAAACCCAGGTTATGTGTCGTGACCATCATGAAGCTCCTCTTTCTGATGAGCCCATGTTAGCCAGCCTAAAACATGAGAAATAATGGTATTATCTCACTCATCCATTCATTTTATTCATGAGTCGAAATCATGATCGAGCGCCATCATCTGGCCATTCTCCGGGAAGTCCACCGCCAGGGGACGCTGACCGCTGCCGCCGACGCCCTGTGCTTGACCCAGTCAGCCCTGAGCCACGCTATTCGCAAGCTGGAGCAGCAGATTGGTACTGCCGTCTGGATCAAGGAAGGCCGTAACCTCCGGCTCACCCAGGCCGGCAGTTACCTGCTGAACCTGGCGCAAAGGCTGCTCCCTCAGTTGGAGCATGCGGAAGAAATCATGGCGCAGTTTGCCCAAGGACAACGGGGAACACTACGAATCGGCATGGAATGTCATCCTTGTTATCAGTGGCTGCTGAAAGTGGTCGCCCCCTATTTGCAGCAGTGGCCAGACGTGGATGTGGACGTCAAGCAGAAGTTCCAGTTTGGCGGGATTGGCGCCCTATTCGGGTATGAGATTGATGTTCTGGTTACCCCCGATCCGCTCTTTATGGCCGGATTACAGTTCCAGCCGGTGTTCGACTACGAACAGGTACTGGTGGTCGGCAAGCAGCATCCATTAGCCACTGCGGCTTATGTCAGCCCCGAACAGTTAAGCAGCGAAACCCTGATCAGCTATCCGGTGGAAACGGAGCGTCTCGATATTTTCAGCCTGTTCCTGCTACCGGCCAATTGCAGCCCCAAACGGCATAAAACCATTGAGACGACGGATATCATGCTGCAAATGGTGGCGGCAGGCCGGGGCGTGGCTGCCCTGCCCCGCTGGCTGGTTGAGGAATACGCGACCCGGCTGCCTATCGTCCCGGTCCGGTTAGGACCTGAGGGGATTGCCAAGCAGATCTTTCTGGGAGTTCGGGAACGGGACGTGGAGATTGATTACTTGCGGGCGTTTATGGAGCTTGCCCGTACCCATAACCAGCTTGCGGGCTAATCACCCAAGTAGCCCTGTCAGGCTTGGGCAGGGCAAGCCCTGGCGAGAGTGCCAGGGCCGGTTCGGCAGGATGGTTAAAGGGCCAAACCATCCATAATGACTTCCTTGCGGACCATGGTGCACTGGTTGCCGTTAGGAATCAGATAGACGGAAACCGTGCCATGCTCCAGCACCGCAACTTCTTTATTCAGCTCAGCTTTGTACTTTGCCCCTTCCAGACCCTGGGCGGCTGCCAGACAGCTCTTGTTAAAGTTAACAATCTTCTGGTATTCCACATAGCAGCTGCCGTTCGTGGTGGGAGCCACAGTGACGTTGGTCAAAATGGTGCCATCGGAGAAATTGCGCTCGATCATGGCGGAGAACGCCGAGCCATTGGGATTGTCTGTATTCCAGAAACTATGGGCACCGGCATTGCCATCTTCGATAATGAAATCGGTAATCTTTTTAATAGCAGGCAAACACTTGGTCAGCCCCGCCTTCTTGGCTTGCTCGTACGGTATATTCTCAGCAGATGCACCGACGGCAAATAACCCCATCACGCCTGCCAATACGATCTTTTTCATGAACGCTTCCTCTATAACCCTGCATGTGGCGGCCACTCCTTAGCATCAGCATACAGCTCTTCTTATGGCTCCAAACCACCACGGCGGGACATTCCATGCATTTTATGAAGCCGGTTAACAACAAGAAAGTTTATCACGCTACTCCCACACTCAGCACCGATCTTGTAAAGTAATCCCCTTATTTTAAAACGGCTCAGGTCTTCTGGATGACTTCCGCGGCAGATACGGCCTCTAAGCCTACCCTACACTGTAAACCTATGAACGAATCAATAAGGAAGTTTGCAATTGTTTGCGATTGATAAGCTGATTCTGCTGGCGGCCATCTTGGTTCTCTTGGGTATTCTTTCCAGCAAGCTTTCTGCGCGTCTCGGGCTACCGGTTCTTGTACTCTTCCTGATCACTGGCATCCTGGCCGGGGAAGGTGGAATTGGGGGCGTCGCCTTTGACAACCCCGTTGCGGCCCACGCCATGGGTACCCTGGCCCTAGCCCTGATCCTATTTGATGGCGGGCTGCAGACTCCCATCTCGTCCGTCAAGTTGGTCTGGAAGCCCTCGTCAGTGCTTGCCACCATCGGTGTTATGGTCACCGCCGCAATTACGGGGCTGGCCGCAGCCTGGGTTCTGGACCTACCCCTTCTGGAAGGCCTGCTACTAGGAGCCATTGTCGGCTCTACCGATGCTGCCGCGGTTTTTTCCTTGTTACGGAATGCAGGCATCTATATCAACAAACGGTTGAAATCCATTCTGGAAATTGAAAGCGCCTCCAACGACCCCATGGCCATTTTCCTAACGGTCGGCCTGCTGGAGGTCTTGGTCAATGACCTGCCGTTGGGCTTTTCCCTCCTCCAGCTATTTGTCATGCAGATGGGGATAGGAGCCGCCGTCGGCCTGGCCGTGGGCTGGGCCGCAATCCACGTGATCAACCGGATTCAACTGGGAGCCTCGGGCCTGTACCCGGTGATGGTTGCAGCCTGTGGCCTGGCAGCCTTTGGTCTTGCAGCCAACCTCGGGGGCAGCGGCTTCCTGGCTATTTTCCTGGCGGGGGTTCTGATCGGCAACAGCCGCTTTGTGTTCCAGCGCAGTACCTTCCTGTTTCATGACGGCTTGGCCTGGTTCAGCCAGATCACTATGTTCGTGGTGCTGGGTCTCTTGGTTAACCCGGCTTCACTCCTGGAAGTCTGGAAGGAAGGCCTGATGATCGCCCTGGTACTGGTGTTTATTGCACGGCCCATTGCAGTCGTTCCAGTGCTTCAGTTCTTCGGCTTCAACGCCCGGGAAATTACCCTGGTATCCTGGGTCGGGCTACGGGGATCGGTACCCATTATCCTTGCGATCTTTCCCCTGATCTATGACCTCCCGGGGGCCCCGCTGATTTTCAACGTGGTCTTTTTCGTTGTCTTGATTTCTGCCACTGTCCAAGGCTCCACCTTGCCCATGGTGGCCCGCAAATTGGGCCTGACGGAAAAGCCCCCCGCCACGCCTGCCGCGACCCTCGAGATTACAGCACTAGGCGATGTAGATGCGGAAATTGTGGAATACACGCTGGGCGAGCATTCTAAAGCAGCCGGACGCCTACTATCACAACTGGCACTTCCAGAAAGCGTAGTCATCGCCATGATTGTCCGGAATACCGAGGTTATTCCTCCCCGCGGCTCTACCCGGCTATACGCTGGCGACAGCCTATTTGTGGTCATCAAACCAGAAACGCGGGCCTTTGTGGATTATGTGTTCTCGGATGCCGCGGAAATAGGCGCCAGTGATCTGCCCGACCAGGAGCTCCGCGTCAAAGGCAGCAATCGAGTCAAGCATCTATTGCATTCCTATGGCCTGGATCTGGGCACGGACCCTGAATTGACGCTGGACCAGTTCCTGCGGCAGGAACTCGGCGACCAGGTCACCGAAGGGGCTGAAATCTTTCGGGGTGAAGTGATCCTCTCCGTCCGGAGCATGCTGCAAAACCGGATCACCACAGTGGGTATTCGCCGGCCAGAGACGGAAGTCATCGAGGGGGCCTGATGCCCCCTTCGCTGTATAAAAACCAACCCGGGTCAGAACCCCAGTGATTCATCCACCCCTGCCAAAACCGCAATTCCCAGAATCACGAAGACAACGGCCACAATGCCATGCACCAGCCGGATTGAAAGCCGGTTGGCTATGCGATCCCCTAACAGCACCGCGGGCACATTGGCGATCATCATGCCAAGCGTGGTACCCGCGACCACTGTGAAAAAGGCGGCATACTGCGCTGCTAATGCAACGGTGGCAACCTGGGTTTTATCGCCCATTTCGGCCAAGAAAAAGGCCAGAACGGTGGTGCCGAACACACCGAAACGCGCAAGATGGGTGTCGTCTTCCTCCAACTTGTCGGGAATCAGGATCCAAACGGCCATGGCCAGAAAGGAAATACCCAATATCCAACGCAGAATGGCCGGGTCGACCAGAGTGGTAATCCAGGCGCCCACTGCCCCCGCGAAAGCATGATTGGCCAGGGTGGCCACCAGGATACCCAGAATGATGGGAAGAGGTTTGCGAAATTTCGCAGCGAGGACGAAGGCGAGCAATTGGGTCTTATCGCCGATTTCAGCGAGCGCCACAATGCCAGTCGAGAGTAGAAAAGCTTCCATGTAAACAGTTCTCTGGGCCGGTCAACCAATGACTACGCCACGCCCCGGCCCTACCGGTGCGGCATAGTCAAAGGTCTTGCCAAGCTCAGAGGCCGCCTGCACCATGACCTGCCGGTCAAGCGTGTTGATGCAGGCCTCTTCAATGATGAAGAGAGGCTACTCCCCAATGACGCGCCCATTCTAAAGTAACAGACTGCAAATAAAAACCTTGCAGGCCTATCCCATTAGTCATTACTACCAAGATGCTTGGTGTCAGTCGGCAAGCCTATGATTCCTGTTCCAATATCACCTGCGACTCTTTGGTAATCGGCATGGACGCAAAAGCACTGATGTTGGCTCCACCGGTATTGCCAATTGGCTGGCGCCGGCTCAGCTGCGACAGAATGTCATCCCCCCGGAAACAGTTGG
This sequence comes from Gammaproteobacteria bacterium, assembly GCA_029268325.1. Classification (GTDB taxonomy): domain Bacteria; phylum Pseudomonadota; class Gammaproteobacteria; order Pseudomonadales; family Oleiphilaceae; genus JAEZAA01. Next base: position 5,244 of record JAJUGC010000011.1, read on the forward strand.
TGAAACGACTCAGTAACGTTCCCTTAGCCTGTATCGTGCCCTGGAGTCTCCGGCGGCAGCAGCTTTTTCATACCAATCCTTGGCTTCCTGCTTCAGCACATCGTCAACTGACTCGCCACTATATGCTGCAACCAGGTCCGAGCCAGGCAGATTGATTTCCCCGGAGTACAATCCTTCCGCCAACAAAAACATAGCTTCCACATCGTCTTTCTCGGCCGCATCAGACAAATACTCATAGGCCAGATCGGGATTCTTGGAGACGCCCCTGCCCTTTGATAACAAATGCCCATAGACAGCTTTGGCTGCGATATGCTTATCATCAGTAGCGGCAAGCATTATATAGCGAGCCCCTTTCTTATCATCCGCGTCAACACCCTGCCCCTGCAAATACATCAAACCAAGCACATACTGGGCCTCACTACTACGCTGTTCCGCTGCCTTTTCATAATATCTCAAGGCTTGCGGCCACTCTTTTTCCCGATAATGGAAGTCGGCCATCTTCAACAGGCCATTCAGGTGTCCGGCATCGGCTGACTTCTTGTACCAGACTAGGGCCTCAAACGAATCTTTCTGAACCCCGAGTCCCGCCAAATAACATTCAGCCAGCCGGAACTGTGCAGCGCCATGCCCTTGGGCTGCAGCCATCTTAAACAGCTTAACGGCCATTTCCTGATCAGCGGTCACTCCATGGCCTGTTGAGTACTCGTGGCCAAGCCGGAATTGAGCCTCCCCATAGCCTTGATCGACAGCCTTGCGATACCACTCCAGGGCTTTGGCGATATCCTTCTCCACCCCAAAACCATCGTGATACATATTGCCCAGGGCTGTTTGGGCTTTGGCATCTCCTTTGACAGCGTCAGCTCTGACTTGCTCGAAATGACTTCCCCAGGCTTGTGCCGGGAATGGATTACCGAGAGCCAGGGCTCCACACAAAACAGAGAGAGCAAGCGTTCTTGAGAGCTGCATAGATTTTTCCTGTGGCTTGAATGCAACGCCAATAAAAGTGGGTGTCGACTGCGGCCAAGCAAAATGCCCGCAACTCCCATAAAAGTAGCAGAGCTTTTAAGGGGCACCAGAAAAATCTGAGCAATATTTCCGTTTTAAGGAGGTAATAAATTAGCCTTGGATCCACAAGGCAACCGGTGCACGGGGGGGGGAACTGAGACTAAGGAACGGGCAGGCATCGGAAGGGCAGCAACCATTAGGCTAGCCTGTAGCCTCATGGCCCTTCGCCACCCTTTTGCTGTGCAGCCTTGATCAACTCTTCCGCCGCCCTCTCCCGGATCTTGATGAAATCACTGGGGGCAACGCCATAACGCTGCCCCAGCAATTCCAAGTCTTCCGGCCGAAAGGTGACCGTCAACCGAGGCCGCACCGGACGCTTGTTATAGGGCAGGCCTAACAGCTTACGGACATAGTCGGGCGGGCTGAGCCGCTCAGCCAGCGCCGCCCGTTTAATACTGTACTGGGTCTCCATGGAAAGATCGAATGCTATCTGGGTTGCCCGAATGGCCTCGCGTTCCTTTTTCCAGCGATCGTTACGGTCAGGCACGGATTCCTCCTTCCCGGTCTGTCAGCCAAGGTGGCAAGTTAAAATGGGCAGCCAGGTTCATTGATCCTTTCAGGACTCAGCACGGGCCCGCAACCGGGCGAGAATTGCGTTGGCATCCGCTGCTTCACCTTTAATACCGGCGGCCTTCAACTTCTCATCCAGCGCCTGCTCACCGGACTCCCGGGCCAGCACTTCACCGGCGGCCAGGCGGTCATCCAGCCGCTGTTGACGCGCCTTGATCCGCTCCAGGGAGCTGCGGGCCGAACTCAGCGTGGAGTCCTGGGCAGCGATGTTATCGACAATCTGGACCGTGGCCTTCTGCACGCTTTCCGTCGTACGCACAATGGAAAGCTCCCGTTGGTGATCGGCAATGATCTTCTCGGCGGCATCAATCTTCTGGCGCAGCGAAGCAATTTGCGAGGCCAGGCGCTCAGCAATTTCAAACTGCTCCTTACGCTCAGCCTCCCGCTTGGCAATACGCTGGGCCACTTCCAGGGCCAGGGCCTCGTTATCCTGCTCCAGCGCTTTAACGGCACTGGCTTCGTCATCCGCAATCAGGTCATTGAGCTCAGCAAGACGACGGTCGATTTTCATCTTGTCCGCCATCACCCCTGTCAGCGCCCGCTTGGAGTCATCAATGGCAGCCTGGGCGTCACGAATTTCCTGTTCAAAAATACGGATGCTGTTGGCGTCCACCACGGCATCACCCAGTTCACGGGCGCTCCCCCGCAGTGCAGTCCAGATCTTGCGCAATACACTCATGGAAGAATCCTTCTTTTCATCTTAATGAAGCATCACTGAGAACAACGAGGCGTACCGGGTAGCCCGACTGCAACGGTTCTCCTTGGTTCAGTCATCGGGTTCCATCACCCGGTCACTTCAGATAGGGCTCAAGCGTTTGCAGCGCGTCAACCGCGTTGCTGGCCAGGGTGGTCAGTTCCTTCATCACGTGTTCAGCAGTCGCCGTCAGGGCCAGTGCCCCATAGATCACATAACGATCACCCACCATGCCGAAACTGCTGAGCGGCATGGGCAGGCTCAATTCAAGGAGCAAGGCATTGAGTTCATTGATGCTGCCTTCCTTGAGCTCGGATTTCTTGAACAGGTAGCTGATACAGAGAATCTGGGTATCCGTTACCGTCACGTAGATCGGCATTTCCTCCAGTCCGGAAACCTGCACTTGCAGCACTTCCTGTTCGCCGGAGATGGGCAGGCAGTCGAACCGATGTCCTTCGAACACCGTATTCGCTAGGCTTAACGTCATGTCTTGTAGCAAGCTCACTGGCAACTCCCTTCTGCAATGGTGGCCTTCAATCGTTGAACAGTCCTTTGACAGGCAGTGAGTTTCCGAACTGCGGCATGGGCCTTTCTGGCAAAGCGACATCAACTGTCCTGTTCACAAACTAGGCGACTATGACAATTTATGTCAATAAAATTTTATCCCTTTCCTTCAAAAGTCGCTGTTTTTCTGAATGGGATCACTTTTTGCGACTTGAGGGTTGACGTGGTTCATGTGTAAAGGCTACTTTGACATAAGTTGTCTGAGGGACGGACTAATGGAAGACTAATGGAAGAGTTTTTGGCAAACGCACTGTCGTTCCCCACTATCCTGTTCAGCGTACTTCTGGGTGTTGTCTGCCTCTACTGGTTGTTCGCGCTGTTCGGCCTGGTCAGCCCAGACCTATTTGAAACGGATTTCGATTTCGACATCAGTGGCGATTCCGTCAGCCTCAGCGGACTGGGCGGTTTCATGGTCACCCTAGGATTAACCGGTGTCCCTGCCTCCCTGGTGATCACGCTACTGGTCCTTTACGCCTGGTTGACCTCCTATTTCGCAGTCCATTTCCTGCTCAGCCTGTTGCCCACAGGGTTGTTCTATTGGCTGGCGGGCAGCCTGGTGATCCTGATCGCCACAGCTCTGGCCCTGTTCGCCACCGCCGCCAGTGTGCGCCCCCTGCGCCCCCTGTTTCGTAAACTCCACCGTCCCGCCACGGTTCCTGCATTACTGGGCCGCACTTGTGTGGTGCGCAGCTCCGTGGTGGATGAGCACTTTGGGGAGGCCACTGTCACCCTGGACGGCGCCAAGCTGATCCTCAAGGTGCGTGCCGAATCTGGCAAGTTGAAGCGTGGCGACCAGGCCATCCTTGTTGAACACCTCTCTGACCAAAACGCATACCGAATCGTGCCGGAGCACGAGTTCACCGGATAAAAATCCCGCCCGTCGAACAAGGAGTCGATATGTCTTTGTCTATTGTGCTGCCATTTTTGCTGGCCGTTGGCGTCATCTTTGCCGTCATTCTGGCTGTGCTGTTTCTGTTCAAGCTGTTCTACGTCAAGGTGGAACAGGGAGAGGCGTTGATCGTCAACGACCTATCCCAGACGCCTAAGGTGTACTTCACCGGCGCCATGGTCTGGCCGGTTATCCACAAAAAGGAAGTCATGCGGATCTCCGTGCTGACCCTGGAAATTGACCGGCGGGGCAAGGAAGGCCTGATCTGTAAGGACCATATCCGCGCCGACATCACGGTCGCCTTCTACATCCGCGTCAATGAAACGCCTGAAGATGTGCTTAAGGTGGCCAAGTCCGTAGGCGTGGCCCGCGCCTCCAACAAGGAAGCCGTCAACGAGCTGTTCAATGCCAAGTTCTCCGAAGCCCTGAAATCAGTGGGCAAACAACTGGAGTTTGTGGAGCTGTTCGACAACCGCATCCGGTTCCGGGAAGAAATCGTCAAGACCATCGGCGAGGACCTCAATGGCTACATCCTGGAAGACGTGGCCATCGACTACCTGGAGCAGACGCCCATCGAGCTGCTCGACCCCAACAATGCCATGGATGCCCAGGGTATCCGCAAGCTGACCGAACTGGTCAAAACCCAGGCGGAAGAAACCAACCGCCTGCGTAACGACCAGAAGCTGGAAATTGACCGCAAGGATACGGCCACCACCGAGGCGCTTCTGGAACTCGAGAAACAACGGGCCGAAGCCCAGGCGCGGCAGCAGCGTGAGATCGAAGTGATCCGGGCCCGGGAGCAGGCCGAAGCGGAAACCGTGCGGGAGCAGGAGCGTCGTCGCGCAGAAGAAGCCCGCATTGCCGCACAAGAGGCCATCGAGATTGCCGAAGCCAACAAGCGCCGTCAGGTGGAAGTGGCCGACAAGAACCGCGAGCGGGCCGTGGTGGTCGAGGCTGAAAACGTGGAGAAAGCGCGCCAGTTGGCAGCCGTGACCCGGGAGCGGGAAGTGGAACTGCAGCGCATCGAGAAAGAGAAGGCGCTGGAGGAAGAGCGCAAGCTCATTGCGGTCACTATCAGCGAGCGGATCGCCACCGAGAAGAAAGTGGCCGAAGAAGAAGAGCGGATCAAAGATACCCATGTACTGTCCGAAGCCGAGCGTCTGAAGCAGGTGAAGATCACCGAGGCCACCGCCCAGGCAGAAGAAGAACGGATCAAAGCTGTGAAAGCGGCCGAAGCCGAAGAGCAGAAAGCCGCACACAAGGCCCGGGAAATCCAGGTACTGGCGGAAGCCGAACTGCAAGCCGCCGACAAGCGGGCCCTGGCCGAAGCCAAGCGGGCAGAAGGTATCCGCGCGGTGAAAGCGGCCGATGGCCTGGCAGCAGCCCGCGTCAAAGAAGCCATGGCCGATGCCCTCGAGCGGGAAGGCCTGGTGGAAGCCGAAGTCACCAAGGCCAAGGCCAAAGCCTTCGAGGAGGAAGGCATGGCCGAAGCACGGGTACTGGAAGAGCGGATGCTGGCCGAGGCCAAGGGCCAGCGCGAACAGGGTATGGCAGAGGCCGAAATCATCAAGGCCAAGGCCAAAGCCATCGAGGAAGAAGGTCTGGTCGAAGCACGGGTACTGGAAGAGAAGCTGCTGGCCGAGGCCAAGGGCCAACGGGAACAGGGCGAAGCGGCTGCCCATACCCTGCTGGCGAAAGCCAAGGCAGAAGCTCAGGGTCTGTTGGAGAAGTTCGAATCCATGGCCCAGATGTCTCCCGAGGCTCGCGACTTCGAGATGATGACCCGCCAGCTGGATGCAGCCATTCAGGAAACCATGGCGTCCATCGAGGCCAACAAGGAAATTGCCAAGGAACAGGCCGAAGTCCTGTCCTCAGCGCTGCAGAAGGCCAAGATCGAAATCGTCGGCGGCCAGGGCGAGTACTTCGAGCAATTCGCCAAGGGCCTATCAGTGGGCAAGGGGCTGGAAGGCGTAACCCGCAATGCCAGCATCCAGGCAGCCCTGAACCGCTTGTTGGCTATCGGTGGCAAGGAGTCGGTGGTCAAAACCGCCAGCAGCCAGCTCACCGGTACCACAGGCACGGACGGCTAAGCCACTTAGTGCCCTCCTTTGGAGGGCGCAGTCCAAACCTTTGAGCTCCCTGGGTCACGCCCTAATAAGGGCGGCCCTTGGCATCACCATCGCCTCTCAGGGAACGCCACCGATTTCACAACCTTTCTTCTGGACTCGGCATGACCTCGGACATTCAACAGGACCTTGTATCCCAGGCCGTCGCCCAGGGCGGCGCCTATGAAGTGATTCGCCGCCGCCTGCTGGAGCAGGGCCGCGATCTCAAGCAGCGCATCGAGCACCTGAACCAGCAACGCCTGGCGGAGTTCGGCAGCACCAGCCTGGAAGTGACCGGCAGGGCACGGGCGCGTACCGAACACAACTGCATCCCCAGGGATACGGTACGGGTCGGCCAGTACATCCTGCTGGGCTACAACGTCTTCAAGGGCCTGCAGAAGACCACGGCGGTGGAGGATGTCTTCTCCCTGTACCAGCTGCACGAAGGCCCGGAAGGGTTGGAGTTTATCCACCAGCCGGTGCAAGGCAGCTTTCTGGATAACAGCCGGTTCCAGTCCGATTTCACCGAGCTTTATACCTTCTACAAAGCCCCCTGGCTGCAGCAGTTGGCAGTACGGGACGGCAAGCTGTTGGCCAACTTCCGTATTGGCGAAAAGGAATCGGATATCCGGGTGTTCCGCTGGTCGCTCTCCCCTACCGGTGAGGTGCTGGAGTATCTGGACAACCGAGGCGAGCGGGATGTGGTCCTGCCGCCCCGAACCGATTTTGACTGGATCCCGGTGGGCCGGGACCAGATCGTGCAGGGGCGTCACCCCCACATCAATATCCTGGATCAGTTGTTTGTGGACAACATCCAGGGTGACATCACCTTCAAGGTGGAGAACAACACCCAAACGGGCCTGGGCATCTATGCCGACCCGGTCGAGGACAAGACCCAGTCCCTGGACGACGCGGAGTTCCATTACGCCGCCCTGGGCAATTTGATCCTGGTTCGCATCAAGCCTTACCGGGAAGATCAGGTACGCCATTACGTCTACAACAGCCTGATCCGGGAAGTGGTACGGATCGACGAGCTTGGCGCCTCCTGCGTGCAGTTGCCGGAAGATCACGGCATCATTTATCCCAGCGGCTACTACCTGCAAACTGGTGAGCTCAAGCGGTTTGACCTAGATGCAGCCGGCTTCCGCTTTAAGCGACGGATCGTCTCCCCGAACGGGGAGGACGTGCTGTACGTGTTCTACCACCCGGAAGACGGCCGCGCGATCCTGCACACCTACAACCTTATCAATAAGGCTGTGGCCAACCCTATCCAGGGCCACAGCTATGCCCTGTTCCCCGATGGCCGCCTGGTGCTGTTGCAGGCTTCCGATGAAGCCAGCCGGGTGCATGCCATGCAAATCTGGCGCACTCCCTTCTTCAGTGAGGAACACGCAGCCCAAGCCGGTGGCTCACAGACCTTTCTCGGCAGAATCGGCAATGCCGAGCTGGTGCGGGGAATTTCCGAGCTCTACAGCATCGAACGGATGATGGCCAAGGAGGATATCCGCCCCGGCCATTACAACGACCTGATCCGTGCCATTACCCGGCTGTTCGACGCCTATCATTGGCTAGGGGCCGAACAATTGGGCGGTCTGGACGAGGCCTTGAAACAGATTGCCGAGACCGGCGAGCTGATCCTCGACGAATATGAAAAGGTCCAGGCCATCCAGCAGCAGTCCCGCCAGGCCCTGGCCGAGGCGGAACAGACACAGGCCGCCCTGCTGCGCCGGATCAGCCCGGAGAGCTGGGACCGTCCCGACCTGTTTATTGACGCCTTGGCCGAACTGCGCCGTCACCGGGGGCATCTGCTGACCATCCGCGACTATCGTTATATGGATGTGGCCCGCGTCGACCAACTGGAACAACAGGTCATCGCCACGGAATCCCGCCTGTCCAAAGAAACCCTGGCATTCCTGTCAAAGCCCCAGGCACTGGCCAGCTATGATAAGACCTTGGCCGAGCTGGATGGGCAACTGGCCGAGGCTCAGACCCTGGAACAGATTACCGCAGTCATCGAGCTGTACGAGCAGCAGTCCCAAGGGTTAGGGCTGGTATCGGAGTTGCTTGCCGGCCTGCAGGAAGGTGATGCTACCACCCGCACCCGCATTATCGACGCGGTCTCCGAACTCTATGCCCAGATTAACCAGCGCCGGGCCCGCGCCGACAACAAGCGCCGGGAGATTGGCTCGGCCGAGGCCGTAGCCCAGTTCGCCGCCCAGTTCCGCCTGCTGGAGCAAAGCGTGTCCAGCTCCCTGGCCATGGCGGATACGCCGGATCGCTGCGATGAGCTACTGTCACGCCTGCTCACCCAATTGCAGGAAGTGGAAAGCCAGTTCAGCGACTACGACCAGTTCCTGGCGGATATCCTGGGCAAGCGCGAGGAAATCGTCGAAGCCTTCGAGGCCCACAAGCAGAAGTTACTGGACGCCCGCCAGCAGCGGGCCCAGAACCTGGAAGATGCCGCCAACCGCATCCTCACCAGCGTGCAACGGCGCCTGGACAAGTTCCAAACGGCCGATGAAGTTAACAGCTTCTTCGCCTCCGACCCGCTGATCCTCAAACTGCGCCAGCTGATCGAAGAACTGCAAGGGCTGGATGCCTCCGTCAAGGCCGATGACCTCAGCGCCCGCTTCAAGGCCATGCGCGAACAGGGCGTGCGGGCCCTGCGGGATAAGGCGGAGATCTTCGAAGAAGGCGGCCAGGTCATCAAGCTGGGGCCCCGCCACCGGTTCAGCGTCAACACCCAGGAAGTCGACCTGACGCTGCTACCCCGGGGTGAACACCTGGCCCAACACCTCACCGGCACCGACTATTACGAGGTGGTCGACGACCCGGTGCTCAATGAGCTGAAGCCCTACTGGACCATGACCCTGGCCTCAGAGTCCACCAGCGTATACCGGGCCGAATACCTGGCCTATCAGTTCTGGCAGGCGTTACAGGCAGGCGAACTCGCATCCAAGCGCAGTGAGATCCTGGCAGAGCTCCAGAACCTGGATGCCCTGGTATCCCGGGTACGGGACTACGCCGGGCCCCGCTATCGGGAAGGCTACGAACGGGGTATCCATGACCACGACGCGGCCCTCATTCTGCAGCAGCTGATTCCCCAGGCCCGGGCAGCAGGCACCTTGCGCTATCCGGTCACCGTCCGGGCCCAGGCAGTGTATTACTGGGCCCAGGTACAGCACGACAAGGACAACCAAGCCTGGCGCAACCGGGCCCGTTCCGCCGTGCAGCTACGTGAGCGGCTGGGGAGCGATGAAGCCTTCAAAGCCCTGGTCAACCAACTGGAAAGCCGGCTGCAGAGCTTTGTGGAACAGCGCCATCTGCCCTTTGCCCCGGAGACTTTACCGCTGACCGCCGAATATCTGGTGGAGGAGCTGGCAAAAGAGGCCCTGGCCTTTGAGACCACCCATGTCGCCGCCGAACTGGCAGAACAGTTCCGCCACTCCCTGCAGGAGGCTGGCCTGTGGAAAGGCTTTCTCGACAGCCTGAAATTCGCCGAAGGTGAAGCAGATAGTGCCTGGCCCACGGCCACTGCCTGGCTGGCCGCCTGGATCAAACGGGAAGGCCTGACGGAACGGCTGCACTATCTGGATGAAGCCGTGACACTGGTGGCCGCGGAGATTCCGGTCCCCAGGGATATTCGCGAAGTGGATCTGGAACAGACCATTACCGGACTGCTGGGGCAGC
>JAJUGC010000012.1 GCA_029268325.1 Gammaproteobacteria bacterium
GTTCGACCAGTACCAGGTTTATCGTGCCGACTGGCTGGCGGACTGGGGGGAGGGGGAGGATGTATTGCGGGATGCACGGGGACAGCCGCAGCCCTTAGAAGATAAGATGCTGTGGCAGCCGGAATTATGGCGGCGCTTGCTGGCGGATGTGCCCCAAGAGGAGCAGGACAGTTCCCGGGCGGCGGTGCATCATAAGTTTATTCAGGCCCTGGCTTCCGGTGCCATGCCTTTGCGCACGCTGCCCCGTCGGATCGTGGTATTCGGCATTTCGTCCCTGCCCACCCAAATTCTAGAGGCTCTGGAAGCGATCTCCCGACTCTCCCAGGTGCTGATCTGTGTCCATAACCCCTGCCGCTACTATTGGGCGGATATTATTGAAGAGCGCCAACTGCTCCGGTTTGAGCACCACCGCCATGGGGTACGTTCGGATTTGGTCGGCTTGCCGGAAGAGCAGTTGCATAGTGCCGTGAATCCGTTGCTGGCAGCCTGGGGCAAACAGGGGAGGGACTATATTGGGTTGCTCTACAGTTATGACCAGGCGAAGGAGAGCACGGACCAGATCGATGTCTTCCGGGACCGCCTGGATCCCCAGAGGCCCCGGCTGCTGCACAGGGTGCAGCAGGGCATTCTAGACCTGGAGCCGCCGCCTTCGTCACCTGAGCAGCGCTTGCCCGTGGCCAAAACAGATGACTCGATCCGGTTTAACCTGGCCTACAGCCGCCAACGGGAAGTGGAGATTCTGCAAGATCACCTGCTGGATCTGTTCAGCCGAGAAGAGAATGCCCTGCAACCCCGGGACATTATCGTGATGGTTCCGGATATCACTTCCTATGCTCCCCATATTGAAGCAGTATTCGGGCGGATCGAGCGGGATGACCCACGCCATATTCCCTTTACCATTGCAGACCGCCCGGAGCGGGGCCAAAGCCAGCTGTTGTTGGCGCTTGAGCGGCTCCTTTCCCTTCCGGAATCGCGCTTTACCACCAGTGATCTCATGGATTTGCTGGACATTGGCGCGTTTCGAAACCGCTTCGGGATCCAGGTAGATGAGCTGCCGCTCCTGCAGCAGTGGATTCAAGCCAGCGGCATTCGTTGGGGGCTTCATGCTTCCCATCGGGCTGGTCTGGAACTGCCGGAGGCTTTAGAGCAAAACAGTTGGCAATTCGGTCTGCGACGCATGTTGTTGGGGTATGCCAATGGCTCCGTGGCCTGGCGGGATGTGGAGCCCTTTGCTGACCTGGGTGGGTTGGAGGCGGCCAGTGCCGGACGTTTGGCGCGGGTGTTGGAAGTCTTGAACCATTATTGGCGCCAATTCTGTGAAGCCCGGACGCCTGTCGATTGGGTGGCTTTGCTGCGAGAGCTGGTGGCCGATTGTCTGGACCCGACAGATAGTGAAGAGCTAATCCTGCTGGACCGGTTTACCGACCTGTTGGACGAGTGGCTGGAGGCTTGCGTGCAGGCCAGGCTCCAGGAACCCCTGCCTCTTAACCTGGTAAGGGATGCGTTGCTGGCCAACTTTGAAGAAGCGGGACTTTCCCAGCGCTTCTTGGCGGGAATGGTCAACTTTTGCACCTTGATGCCCATGCGTTCCATTCCCTTTAAGGTGGTGTGTTTGCTGGGAATGAATGATGGAGATTATCCCCGCCAGCGCCATCCCTTGGATTTTGACCTGATGGCGGAGAACTACCGCCCCGGGGACCGGACCCGCCGTGAGGATGACCGCTACCTTTTTCTGGAAGCTCTCTTGTCTGCCCGGGAGCAGCTCTATATCAGCTATGTTGCCCGCAGTGAGCGGGATAACAGTGAACGTACGCCTTCAGTACTGGTCGCCCAGCTCTGTGACCACCTGGACAATGGCTGGCGCCTGGAGGGAGAGGCCGAGGATTCCCGCAAGTTGGTGTCTCACTTAAGTGTGCTTCATCCTCTACAGCCTTTCAGCCGGGCGTACTTCACTCCCGAGCGGGATTCACGCCTGTTTTCATTTTGCCGTGAATGGCGCCAGGTGCATGAAGAGGCAGCTGTTGAAGAGAGTGCCGAGCTTCCACTCTGGCAGCCAGACGAAGCCTTGACCCTGAGTGATCTCCAGGGATTCTTGCGTCGGCCGGCGGAACTCTTCTTCCGGGAGCGTCTTCATGTCTATTACCGGGAGACCGAGTCCAGTGTGGAGGAACATGAGCCGTTCCTGCTGAACTCCTTGCAAATGCACAATTTGACCCAGGAGTTGGTGGAGCAGGCGCTGCAGGTGCCGCCAGATCAGCGGGACGCCATCTTGGCCAGTACTTTGAAGCGTTTTGAGCGGCGCGGCCTGTTGCCCTTGGGCGCCCAGGCGGAGCGGATGGGGCAGACCCTGCTGGATCCGGCCCAGAAATTGTTGGACAACTGGGACCAGGCTTGTCGGCTGTGGCCGAAGTCTGAAGACATTCATGAGGTACATTTGTCACTGCCAGTGGGCGACCTTTGTCTGCAGCTGGAAGACTGGCTGGACGACCTGTACCGGGCCCCCGGCGGCGAGTTGGTGCGTTTGGAACGTCGCCCCAGTCAGCTGTATCGGGGCAAGAAGGGGAACCGGGCGCTTTTGAAGCATCACTATTTTCCAGGACTGTGGGTGCGACACCTGGCAGCCAATGCCATGGGGCTGGAGCTGGCGAGTGTCATGGTGGTCACAGACGGCTTGCACCGGCTGGCGCCTGTTCCCCGGGCCCAGGCCCAGGAGCATTTGGTGGCGATTGCCAAGGCCTGGCACGAAGGCTTGCAGACCTGTTTGCCCCTTGCGCTGAAGACCGCCATGGCGTGGCTCAGCGAGCCTGATTTGGAGACTGATCAACTTCCGGAAAAGATACGGGAGGTCTATGAGGGAGGCTTCAACAACGAGGGCGAGCTGGTGGAGAGCTACGCGCTCACCCGTTGCTGGCCTTCCCTGGAAGCGCTTTGGAACGAGGACTTCAGGCGCCTGGCCAAACAGGTGTACGGCCCGCTCCATCAGGCTTTGGAGAATCTGGAGACCATTCCTGCAGATGGATCCCAGGCGGAGGTTGCCCACTCATGAGCAAGATTCTCAATCCGTTAACTTTCCCCTTGCAGGGCACCCATTTGATTGAAGCCAGTGCCGGAACCGGGAAAACCTATACCATTGCCTCCCTTTACGTACGGCTGGTGCTGCAACATGGCGGGGAGGCCGCGTTTTCCCGTCCGCTGGCCCCACAGAATATCCTGGTGGTGACCTTTACCAATGCTGCCACCGAAGAGTTGCGCGATCGTATCCGCCGGCGCCTGAGTGAGGCGGCCCTGGTGTTTCGCGCCTTACCCAATGGGCCCGACGATGCACTGCTGCTGGAGTTGAGGAACTCCTTTCCCGAAAGCCAATGGCCAGCCTTGGCGTGGCGTCTGGAGTTGGCCTCCAGCAGCATGGATGAGGCGGCAGTCCATACTATCCACGGCTGGGCACAACGCATGCTCAGCCAGCATGCCTTCGACAGCGGTTCCCGTTTCAATCTCCGTTTGGAAACCGATGACCGGGAGCTGTACCAGGAGGCGGCCCGGGATTATTGGCGCACCTTCGTATATCCCTTGGCAGGAGAGCAACTGGAGTCGGTATTGGCCTGTGCGGCTTGTCCTGACAGCTTGGCGGCCCGTATCCGTCAATGGCCCGGATCTGCAGCGGCCGAAGGGGGCCTGGAATTCCTTCAATCGGTCAGCCAATGGTCGGAGCAGTACGCCCAAACTCAGCAGCAGGCCCGCCAGGTCTGGTTGGCCGAAGCGGCGGCGATTGACGCCTGGTTCGACCAAGCCCTGGAGAGCGGCTGGTTGCATGGGGGCAGTCATAAACCGGAAACCACCCGGGAGCTGCTCGCTGAATTGCACGCCTGGGCTAAAGGCGAGCAGGATTTTGTGGCTGACCGCCACGGAAAATTAGCTGCCGGGCGGCTCAAGCTGACCAAGAAGGGGCAGCCCCCCGAGTTGAATGCCCTGCAGATGCTGGATGCGCTGGTGGAATGCTCCCAGCAGGCGCCGGATATCCAGGCGGACTTGCTGAGCCATGCCAAAGCCTGGTGTGAAGGAAGGGTGGAGAAAGCCAAGCAGCGCCGCGCCGTCTTGTCGTTTGATGACCTGTTGCGCCGTTTGGATGAAGCACTGCGCGGGCCGAACGGGGAGGTGCTGGCGGAATCCATCCGGCAGACCTATCCGGTGGCGCTGATTGACGAGTTCCAGGATACGGATCCGGTCCAGTACCGCATGTTTCGCACTATTTACCTGGGCAAGCCCGGTCTGGGACTCTTTATGATTGGCGACCCCAAACAGGCCATTTATGCCTTTCGCGGCGCCGATATCCATACCTACTTGCAGGCCCGGCGGGATACCGGCGGCGAGTTTTTCACCCTGGACACCAACTATCGCTCCACCCAAGGCCTGGTGGCCGCGGCAAACCGCCTGTTTGAGCATGCGGACCGTCATGAGGAGGGGGCCTTTCTGTTCAGGAAAGACATTCCCTTTACTCCGGTAAATGCCAAGGGACGCGAGGAAAAGCTGGTGGTGGATGGACAGGTATTGCCTGCCATGACGCTTTGGTACGACACCAATCCTCGCAGCAAGGGGGCCTATCTGTCGGATATGGCCGAGGTGACGGCCAGCCAAATCCTGTCCCTGTTGCACTTGGCCCAGCAGCAGCGGGCGGGATTTCAGAAGTCCGGCTTGCTTCAGCCCTTGCAGGCCTCGGATATTGCGATTCTGGTCCGAGACCGAAATGAAGCCCAGGTCATTCGGGAGGCCTTGTCGGAGCGAGGTTTGCGCAGTGCCTATTTGAGTGACCGGGAGTCGGTTTATAACAGTGCCGAGGCGCGGGACATGCTCTTATGGCTGCGAGCTGTCAGCCAGCCGGAGTCGGAGGCGACACTGCGAGTGGCCCTGGCATCGCCAACCTTGCAGTTGCCCCTTACAGAACTGGATACGGCCAGCGATCATGGGGTCCGCTGGGAACAGCGGGTGGAGCAGTTCCTGCTTTATCGTCGCCTGTGGCAGCGCAAAGGCATTCTGGTCATGCTGACCAGGCTGATGGATGACTTCCAACTGCCGGCGCGGCTATTGCAAATGGAAGAGGCAGGTGGGGAACGTAGCCTCACTAACCTGTTGCAATTGGGAGAGTTACTGCAGCAGGCCGCTATGGGGCTGGATGGGGAGCAGGCGTTGATCCGTTACCTCAGCGAGCGAATTGAGGAAGCCAAGGATAGCCGCAGTGACGATTATGTACAGCGCCTGGAAAGTGACGAGGCACTGATCAAGGTTGTCACCATCCATAAGTCCAAAGGGTTGGAGTATCCCCTGGTGTTCTTGCCCTTCATTGGTACCAGCCGCCCGGTGGATAGGACGGGCCGCCTGTTCTTCACCTATCACGATGACGAAGGGCGGCGCTGCTTTGACTATGAACTCACCGAGGAGGGCAAGGCCCGGGCGGACCGGGAGCGCCTGGCGGAGGATCTGCGCCTGCTCTATGTGGCCGTCACGCGGGCGCGCCATGCTTGTTGGCTGGCCCTGTCGCCTCTGGGCCGTCAAAACAAAAGCGGCTATTCCTGTCAGCTGATGTCGTCTGCAATCGGGCAGGTGCTGAACGGAGGCGGCAAGCTGGATCCGGAGACCTTTGAACAGTCTCTTGGGGCGCTGTGTGATGATAATGCCAACCTGCAACTCCAGACCTTACCGGAACCCACCACTGATAAATATCAGGCAGCGGAAGAGCCCGAAGTGCTGGAGCCTGCCCGACAGGTGAAGTACCGGGCCGGGTCGCCCTGGTGGATTACCAGTTACAGTGGCGTGATTACCGGTGCCGGCATGCCCCCCGAAACATCAGAGGATTGGCAGGGCCTGCCCGCTTTGGAAGAGAGACCTGCGGAAATGGAGCTGGTCTTGGCTGAGGACACGGCCGCCCAGGCGGTTGCGGGAGAGTTATTGCAAGATGCTTCCCACGAGGCCCACCAGGAAAATGGCGATGGGGAGCGTAGTCTGCATTTCTTTCCCAAAGGTGCTCGCGCTGGAATCTTTTTGCACGGCTTGCTGGAGTGGGCGACACGGCAAGGGTTCAGCCGTGTGCTGTCGGAGCCGGGCCCGCTGCAGGATCTGGTGCAACGCCGCTGTCGCTCACGGGGACTGGACGACTGGGCCGAGCCTTTGCTGAATTGGTTGGTGGGCTTCCTCGACACCCCCTTGCCCCTGCCAGACGGTACCAGCATGGCCCTTGGACAGTTGGACGAGGAGAAAGCCATTGCGGAATTGGAGTTTTGGTTTGCCGTAACCCAGGCAAAGAGCCAGCATCTGGATCGGCTGCTCCATGAACAGGTCGCGCCGGGTCAGCGGCGCCCCCAACTGCTCCCGCAAACCCTCAACGGGATGTTGAAGGGCTATATTGACCTGGTTTTTGAACATGAGGGGCGGTTTTACGTAGCGGACTACAAGTCCAATTGGCTAGGGCCGGATACGAGCGCCTATACACAGGTCGCCATGGAAGAGGCCATGCTCAAGCATCGCTACGATCTGCAGTTCGCCCTGTATAGCCTGGCTCTGCATCGCCTGTTGCGCGCGCGAATTCCCGATTACGACTATGATCAGCATTTTGGCGGAGTGCTTTACCTTTTCCTGCGTGGGGTGGCCAGTGATGGAAGTGGAGTGTACAGGGTACGGCCGCCCCGGGCCTTTATTGAAACGCTGGATCGGCTCTTTGCCAACCGTTCTACCCAGGGAGGCCAGGCATGAGTTTTGTGTTGACCCAGGAGTCGCTGAAGACTCTGTTGTTAGAGTGGGTGGAGCTGGGCTGGATCCGGGAGTTGGATCGCGCCTTCGCAAACTTCCTGCATGAACAGGTGCCCGATGCGGATCCCTTGACCTTGTTAACGGCTGCACTGGTCAGCCATCAACTGGGGCGTGGACACATTTGCCTGGCGTTGCAACAAGTAGTGCAAGCACCGGACGAGACTTTGGCAATTCCTCCCGAACAGAAAGGGCAAGCCATAGGGGCGGTGCTGCCTTCCCAGATTTTCCAGGAGGTGGAGTTGTCCGCCTGGCGGGATAGGCTGGCCCAGTCCCCCCTGGTGGAGCAGGGAGCTGGGGAGAGCCCGCTGGTACTTGCCGGCAACCGTCTCTATCTGCGCCGGTATTGGCAATACGAGCAGGAGGTGGCAGAGGGCATCCGTTCCCGTATCCAGATGCAGGTGGCACCACCTGAGGGATTGGGGGACAAGCTGGACCATTTGTTTGCGCCCCTGTGTAGCGAAAGGGAACGGGCCCGGCAGGAAATCAGCTGGCAAATGGTCGCGGCCGCTCTGGCGTCCCGGGCACTTTTTACGGTGATTTCAGGCGGTCCTGGAACTGGGAAAACCACCACGGTAGTGCGTCTTTTGGGCCTGTTGCAGGAGCTGGCCCTTAATGGGCCAGGGGGACGGCCGCTGCGTATCCGTCTGGCCGCCCCCACTGGTAAGGCCGCGGCCCGTCTGACGCAGTCCATCACCAGCGCCCTGGATCAATTGGATGAGGGGCTGCGCACCCATATTCCCGCACAGGTGTGCACACTCCACCGATTGCTGGGGCCGGTTCCCGGTACCCGCCAGTTCCGCCACCACCGGGGCAATCCATTACACCTGGATCTGCTGGTGATTGACGAGGCGTCCATGGTGGATCTGGAAATGATGGCCTGCGTGCTGGCGGCATTGCCGCCCCGGGCGCGCCTTATTCTCTTGGGGGACAAGGATCAGCTGGCTTCCGTGGAGGCCGGCGCGGTTCTGGGCGAGCTGTGTCGTGGAGCTGAGACTCCCGGGTATAGCGGCCAGTTGGTTCAGTGGCTGCAAGAACAGACCGGCTACGATCTGGGTGGCTGGCAAGGGCAGAGCGGGGCACTGGCCGATCATATTGCGCTACTGCGCAAGAGCCACCGATTTGACGCAGGTAGTGGTATTGGGCAACTGGCCCAGGCGGTCAATGCCGGGGATGTGGCTGCCATGGAGGAAGTCTGGTTGGCAGGCTTTACGGATATTGGGCGGCTGGTTTTGCCAGAAGAAACGGACCGGACTTGGCGGCGGCTGGTGTTGGAGGGGGATGCCGGTCAGTTTGGCGAAGGTTACCTGGAACGCCAGGATAGGTATGGGAACAAGCTGTCAGCACCCCTGGGATACCGTCATTATCTGGAGTATATCCGGAGCCAGCGCCCGGATCAGGCTTGTCCGGAGCTCTGTAATACCTGGGCAAGTCAGGTACTGGAGGCTTTTGGGCAGTTCCAGATCCTCTCCCCGTTACGCCAAGGGGAGTGGGGGGTAGAAGGTATCAACCGTCGGGTAGAGGCCATTCTTGAGAGTGCGGGGCTGATCGCGCCCCAAGGGCGAGCCTGGTACGAAGGGCGGCCCGTATTGGTGACCCGTAACGACTATGGCCTGGGGCTGATGAATGGTGATATCGGCATCACTCTTTGCGACCCGATGGATGGGGGCAGGTTGCGGGTTTTCTTTGCCCAGGCCGACGGGACTGTCAAGCGGGTGTCGCCAAGCCGATTAGCGGAGGTCGAAACGGTGTTTGCCATGACCGTCCATAAGTCCCAAGGCTCGGAGTTTACCCATACCGTTTTATTGATGCCTGACAAGCTTGGCCCAGTGCTCACCCGGGAGCTGGTGTACACGGGAATTACCCGGGCGCGGGACTGGTTTACCTTGGCTGGCCCCCAATTATCACTGGTCAGCCAGGCCATTCAGCGGCGAACCCTGCGGGCTTCCGGGCTGGGTAGCCTGCTGCACAACCCTCGGTCTTAAGCCCCAAGCCCAGGGAAGGTCTTTTGGGTTGCTCTTCATTACCATAGGAAAAGCACCGGAGCGAGGATTGGCCGAGGTGGGGGATCGCGGAGGTAGGCCGAGAGGGGGTAGCATGGTTATGGAATTTGAGGCGGTATTTTTCTTTATGCTGGTGGTGAGCGGAATTGTGGGCTCCGCCTGTTATGGCCACTTTGTAGCCAATATGCAGGATTCCGAGAAGGTTCCGGTGAGGGTGCGTCGGCGCTGAGCGAGGCACTGCTGTAAAGGTCTGTGATTCCGTTGCCCTGGCAAGGCTGGTATGGTTGGCAGTCCATCCATACAGCTGAACGAGATCATTTGTGGCAAGAGAAACTGGGATTGCGACTAACCTGATTACCGGCTTTCTTGGAGCAGGCAAGACAACTGCCATCTTAAACCTCCTGCGTCGTAAACCCGAGGCTGAACGTTGGGCAGTCCTGGTGAATGAGTTTGGCGAAGTAGGGGTTGATGGGGCGATTTTGCAGGGGCAAGGTGCCGTGGTTCGCGAAGTCGCCGGCGGTTGCCTGTGCTGTGCGGCCGGTGTGCCCATGCAGGTGGCGCTCAATCGATTGATCACCCAGGAAAAGCCTGATCGCCTGCTGATTGAGCCTTCTGGCCTGGGGCATCCTGCACGGGTGCTGGAGCTGCTTCGCTCGGGGCCCTATCGCCAAGTCCTTGAGGTGCGGGCGACCTTGGCCCTGGTGGATCCCCGTAAGCTGGCAGACGAGCGCTACACCAGCCATATCGGCTTTCGTGATCAGCTTAATCTGGCGGATATCCTGGTCGGCTCCAAGGATGACGTGCTCAGTGATACGGACCGGGAAAGGTTTCGCCGTTGGGCAGGGTCTTTTCAGCCTCCCAAAGCGGAGTTCGGTTTGGTCAGCCATGGGGAGATTCCCCTGGAGTGGCTGGACTATCCCGGATCCGGGCAGTTTCAAGCCGAATCACCCAACGCCCATGGTGAGGCGTCGCTGGTTGGGGAGCCAGCAGTCCTGGACCTGGGATTACAAGGCCCGCCACTGGCATCGGATGGCTGGCGCCGGATTGAAGGGGCGGGTTCTGGCCCGAGCCGGTGTGGCTGGATATTCGGCCCGGATATCCGCTTTGACTATCAAGCCCTGGTGTCATTCTTTTATGGACTGGGTGAGGCTAGGGCAAAAGGGATTCTGGCTACCGATGGGGGCTGGCGGATACTCAATCTCAGTGATGGTGTTTTGTCTGACCAGGAGATTGAGCCGACCGGTGAAAGTCGGCTGGAAATCATTGCCGACCAGGAGGCGCCGGACTGGAATCAATTGGAGTCTGAATTGTTGTCCTGCCGGCGATAAAAAGTCTATTTTCTGATCCAGGCGCTCGCATATAATTGCAGTCTCGGGCGACCGCTCGGTCGGCCCATTCTTTCTTTAGGCCGTTTCCATTACTCCACTTCTGGAGGATTCTATGGATCTGCAACAAAGCGAGTTGCTGCCCACCGGCACTGGCCTGATCACCGAACCCCTGGTGAAAAGCGAATGCTTGGCGCATCACAACGATGTTATCGTCGAAGGCCTGGTGCAGCAGGGTTGGGTGGCTATCCCTAATTACCTGGATCCGGAACTCTGTGATGAGCTTCGGATGGAAATGCTCAGGTATCACGAGCAGAATCGATTTCAGAAGGCTGGCATAGGTCGTATCGATGAGCGGCATCGCAATGAGAAAATCCGCCGCGATAAGATCTATTGGCTAGAAGGCAGCACCTCTGCCCAGCGGACCTATCTGGATCTCATGGCTGATCTACGCCAGCATATCAACCGGGAGCTATTCCTGGGGCTTTTCGACCTGGAGGCCCATTATGCGGTCTATGAGCCTGGCGACTTTTACCGCAAGCACCTGGATGCTTTTCGGGGCCGCTCCAGTCGCGTAGTGACGGTGGTGTCCTATTTTAATCCCCAATGGCTGGAAGAGGATGGGGGGCTGCTGAACATCTACGATTCCGACGATAGGGCCCTGGTGAGCCAGATCATGCCCTTGGCCGGTACCCTGGTCTGCTTCCTGAGTGAAAAGATCCTCCATGAGGTAACGCCCACGGCCCAGTTGAGGTGCAGTATTGCCGGTTGGTTCCGTCACAATGGCAGCACCGGCGAGCTGGTTGATCCTCCAGCCTGATCTTTGTTTCTTGCACGCCCGGCCCAGGGTTACGCAGTCGCCTGTGCTCCTGCCCTGCTGTCGGGCGCAATTCGTGCTTCTTCGTAGGCGCTTGAGATCTTTCTTTTGACCCCCATCAATTACAACGGGCCTATAGCTGTTAGCCTGATAAGTGGACTGTGTGGCCAGCTCTAGTCGACGAGTTCGGTGACCGGGCTTTTCCAGGATGTGGCAGTGCATGCCGTAGCTTTGCTGTACGCCGTTGTGGTGTCTCAACGGGAAGCTCTGGTCAGTGGAGTTGAACTGGTGGATTGGCTGTGCAGCCTACCTAAAGCCTGATTGACAGGTCTTCTTTAGGTATCCAGAACTGATGAGGAGGTGTCATTATGAAAAAGAAATGGTCTCCCTGGAACTGGTTCAAAAAGGAGCAGGAACAACAAGGCAACCAAGTCAGCACAGGGTCTGCGTTACCGGTTCAGCGGTATGAGGACTTTGGCTTTCCCCTGATGCGCTTGCACCGGGAGATAGACCGGATGTTCGATGAAGCTTTCCGGGGCTTTGGTTTCAATATGCCGTCCCTCCTGGGACAGCCATCCGGCTTGAACAGCCTGCTCAAGCCCGTGGTGGATATTGCTGAGAACGATAAGAGCTATGTGATCCGGGTAGAAGTCCCGGGTGTGGATGAGAAGGATATCCAGGTTCAGTTGGAAGAGGATGTTCTGATCATTCGCGGTGAGAAAAAATACGAGCAGGAAAGCGAAGAGGAAAACTACCACCGGATCGAGCGTTCCTATGGTACTTTCCAGCGTGTTTTGAACTTGCCGGATAATGCGAACCCCGAGTCTATCAAAGCCCGTTTTAAAAATGGTGTATTGACCCTGACGGTAGAGAAGTATGCCGATGCCAAACCCAGGAAAGGGCGGGTCATTGATATCGAGACCGCATAACCAACTTTGAAGCCGCCGGCAGTTCCGGCGGTTTCGCTTGTACCTCCGGGGCATCTTTGTTATTATCCCCGCGCCTTTGAAAGAGGCTGGCCCAGTGGCTACACGTCATGGTGGCTCCTGTTGGTCCCCCCGCAACAATACGCCGCGAACCTGGTCAGGCCCGGAAGGGAGCAGCCACAGTGGCCGATTTGGGTGCCGGGGTGCGGCTGGCAGGAGTCACCTCCAATTTGCTCCTGATTCTCCACCTTCCAGCGCTTTTCCGTGATGCTTTGCTGACGCCCAGTCAAAGATCGTGCTATCGTTATCCCAATTGAAGACAATGATTTAACGGGACGCAGTCAATCATTCATGAGTTATCAGGTACTGGCACGCAAATGGCGTCCACAGTCTTTTCTGGAAATGGTCGGTCAAGAGCACGTTCTGAAGGCGCTGGTGAACGCGCTCGATCAGGACCGATTGCATCACGCCTACTTGTTTACCGGGACGCGAGGAGTCGGTAAGACCACCGTCGCCCGTATCTTCGCCAAATGTCTGAACTGTGAGTCAGGCGTTACCTCCAAGCCTTGTGGAACCTGCGGAGCCTGTCGGGAAATCGCCGAGGGGCGGTTTGTGGACCTCATCGAGATCGATGCTGCCTCCCGTACCAAGGTGGAGGATATGCGGGAGCTGCTGGAAAACGTCCAGTATGCACCGACCCGGGGCCGCTTCAAGGTGTATCTGATCGACGAGGTGCACATGCTGTCCACCTCCAGCTTCAACGCGTTGTTGAAGACCTTAGAGGAGCCGCCTCCCCACGTTAAATTCCTTCTGGCAACCACGGATCCGCAAAAGTTGCCGGTGACGGTTCTGTCCCGTTGTCTGCAGTTCAACCTGAAAAACATGTCCCCGGAACGCATTGTGGGGCATCTGCAGCGAATTTTGGCAGAAGAAAATATCGCCTTCGAAGAGCCAGCGCTCTGGCTGCTGGCACGGGCCGCCGACGGCAGTATGCGAGATGCCTTGAGCCTCACGGACCAGGCCATCGCCTTCGGGGGCAACCAATTGCTGACCCGTGATGTCAGCGCCATGCTGGGTACGGTGGACCAGGGCCAGGTTGTGCGTCTGGTACAGGCGCTTGCCCAGCGGGATGCCGGCCAATTGCTGGACCTGGTTGCCCAGTTCTCTGAGTTCTCGCCCAATTATGCCCATGCCCTGGACTCCATGGCTTCCCTGTTGCATCGGGTAGCCATCGAGCAAACCGTGCCCGGCGCAGTGGATAACAGCCAGGGTGATCAGGAAGACCTGGTTTTGCTGGCCCGCAACCTTTCTGCAGAAGATGTGCAGCTGTTCTATCAAATCGCGATTCAGGGACGGCGCGACCTGGGCTTGGCTCCTGATCCCCGCACGGGTTTTGAAATGACGCTGCTGCGGATGCTGGCTTTCATGCCCAATGCCACGCAGCAACCGGAGCCCGTAGCTCTGGCCTCTTCCGCCAACCAAACTGCACCCTCCACACCGCGAGCGACCGAAGACTCCCCCGGGGAAGAGAGCCGGCCCGGTTCACAGACCCCTACACCAGTAGCATCTCCGGGGCTGGATGAGGGGGCGTTATCTGGAACCGAGCCGCAGACACAAACAGCTTCTGAGGCTCCCTCGACAGCAGCAGAAGTGGCTGCCGAGCCTGTTCCTCCCCTGGCAGAACCACAGGTGCCAGAAAATCAGGAGGCAGTGAACCAGGCCCCAAAGCCTGAACCTGTTCCGGAAACCTCTCCTGGGGAGAGCGCAGACGCTATGGGGCCAACGGTAACCTCTGGAACAGCTGAACCCGCTTCTGCTATGGAGCGCAGCAGTGCTCCAGAGTCGGCTAGGGCTGGCGAAGACTCTGTAGCTCCGGAAGAGTCCATGGATTTCGAGAGAGATAGGGCCGAGGCGGATACCGGAACGACTGTGGAAGAGAGGGAGTCCCCGCCTCAGGAACCTGATCCACAGCCCGCGTCGATTCAAGAGCAAGCGCCAGCGCCATCGGCTTTCCAGGATGGCCCGCCTATCGACGCCTATGAAGATGAAGAATTCGCTCCCGAAGCGGAGGCGGATTATGCCGAATTTTTAATGGGCCAGGAGGTCGAGTTAGCGGCGGAGCCGGTGACGGAAGACAGTCCGTTGCTGGAGCCTGAACCTGACTTGGAGACAGAGGGCGGCCCGGTGCGTCCTTCGGAGGAGGGCCCCTTACTGGCCAACGAGCCTTGGGTCACCTTTATTGATCGCCTGGGTTTGACGGGCCTGACCCAAAACTTGGCCATGCAGGCTGTTTTACAGGAAGTGGAGGGCTCCCATCTGGTTTTTGTGATGGATGCCCGGCACTATGATTTACTGAATCAAAACCACCGCCAGAGAGTGGTGCAGGCCCTGGAGTCCGTCCTTGGTCAGCAGCTCAACGTAGAGTTCATCGTGGGGGAGGCGCAATGGGAAAGTCCGGCGCGATATCGGCGTAGGTTGCAGGCAGAGCGCCAGGCGCAAGCAGTGGCAGAGATCAAGTCCGATCCCCATGTGGCGGCACTAGTCCAAGCATTCGATGCCGTGGTACTGGAAGAGTCGATCAAGCCTCTTTGAGTCCACAGGATAATCAAGAATTGACAAGGTAGAGGAAGCACTATGAAAGGTTCAATGGGAGACCTGATGCGCCAGGCGCAGAAAATGCAGGA
>JAJUGC010000013.1 GCA_029268325.1 Gammaproteobacteria bacterium
ACAGCGTCCTCTTCGGAGTCACCACCAACCAAACCTTTCTGGCCAACATCCTGGCCCACCCAGCCTTTGTGGAAGGCCGGGCCACCACCGCCTTCATTGGTGAAGAATTCAGCCAGGATGCTTCCCTGACCGTCCAGCCACCCACACCAGTTGCCATCGCCCTAAGCGCGGTGCTGCTGTACCGGGCCCAAGCCGAGCAGCACTCGTCCAAGGGCTTGTTCAGCTGGCGCAGCGCCAACACGGCTCCCTGGCCCTTTGAGCTGCGTTGCGGCGACGCTGTGCTCGAAGTGAGCGTTAGTGCCGAAGCGGACAACCAGTACCTGGTAACCACGGCCCAAGACAGTATTCGCCTACAGGCAGTGACCGATCAGGCAGGTAAATTCGTCTTTGTAGCCAATGAGGTACGACAATCCGCCCACTACACTCGCCAAAGTGCAGATATCTATCTGTTGCATCAGGGCCGTTACTTCCAGTTCACCGACCTGACCTATGAAGCCGCCGCGTCCGAAGACGCCGCTGGTAGCGGCCGGATTGTGGCCTCAATGGATGGCTCCATTGTTGACGTTCAAGTCGGCGTGGGTGATCAGGTGAGCAAAGGCCAGACGCTGGTTGTTCTGGAAGCCATGAAAATGGAGCATCCGCTGAAAGCAGATGCAGACGGCGTTGTGAAAGCTGTGAATGTGAAAACTGGTGATCAGGTGAAGATTCGACAGTTGTTGGTTGAGATTAACATTGAAGGTTAGAGTGCGTAGCACAGGCCCGAACGGCGTTCGGGCAGCCTAGTTGGCGACTTCGCAAGGGACACGAGCAAGGAACGCCAACCCAGAGTTATCACAAGGACTAACCCCATGACCACGCTGAAAGACAAAACCATCATCATCACCGGCGCCAGCCGGGGCATCGGCCGTGCCATTGCCCTGCGCTGCGCCAGAGACGGCGCCAATCTCGTCCTGGCGGCCAAATCCGCCGAGCCCCATCCCAAATTGCCCGGCACCATCCACAGTGTCGCCCGTGAAGTTGAGGAAGCCGGTGGCACGGCGCTGGCCATTCAGGTGGATGTCCGTAACGACGAACAGGTGCGGGAGATGGTACAGCGGGCAGCCGATCACTTTGGCGGCATCGATGCCCTGATCAACAACGCCGGCGCCATCAAGCTGACCGGCGTGGAGCACACGGAGCTGAAACGCTTTGATCTCATGCACCAGATCAACACCCGAGCGGTGCTGTCCTGTAGCCAGGCAGCACTGCCCTGGCTCAAACAATCTGACTCTGCGCACATCATCAACCTGTCGCCACCACTCAACCTTGATCCCAAATGGTTCGCCCAGTACGCTCCCTATACATTGACCAAGTATGGAATGTCCATGCTGACCATTGGCATGGCGGCAGAATTCCAGCGTTATCGCATTGCAGTCAACTCCCTCTGGCCCCAAACCCTGATTGCCACAGCCGCCATCGAGTTTGAGGCGGGCAACGCGGCCGCCCTGAACCGGGCGCGCAAGCCGGAGATCATGGCAGATGCAGCCTATGAGATTTTGATCACCCAAGGCTGCACCCTGACCGGACAGCACCTGATTGACGAAGCGCTCCTGCGCCAACGGGGCGTCACGGACTTTGAGGCCTACCGGCACAACCCCGAGGCCAGGGAAGAGTTGATGAATGACCTGTTTCTATAACAACTTCTACAAGAAGTAGGCTTTTACAACAATTAAAAACGAAGGGATGACTCATGAGTACTGATATGATCCGCGCCCGTGATGTTGTTCGACAGGTTCCGGGCTTGTTGGCCAAGCTGCCCACTGTCGCGAAGGGCTATTACTACTACTCCATCAAAAGCACCACCAAGCCACTATCCATCGGCAAAATAGTCGAACGCAATGTGGAGAAGTATGCTGATCGCCCAGCCATTCTCTATCAGGACTTCAAGATCACCTACCGGGAGTTCAACGAGTGGGCCAACCGCTTTGCCCATTACTTCCGCTCCCAGGGCATCGGCAAAGGCGATGTGATAGCCCTGTATCTGGAAAACCGTCCCGAACTCTTTGCCGCCCTGATCGGCGCCACCAAGCTGGGTGCCGGCTGCGCCATGCTCAACACATCCCAAAAGGGCGCGGTGCTGGAGCACAGTATCAATATCACCCGCCCGAAACTGTTCGTGGTGGGCGAGGAGCTGCTGGAAAACTTCGCCACCGTGGCGGATGTCTTCAAAACAGAAGACGGCCACAACTTCATGTACCTGGCCGATACCAACACCTTGAAGGACTTCGGCACGGCTCCCGAAGGTTTCATCAACCTGGCAGAGGCGATCTCCAAGTTTCCTTCGACGAACCCGGTGCTGGCCAATCCCGTACAACTGGGCGATATCGCCGTCTACGTGTTCACGTCCGGCACCACCGGCCTCCCCAAGGCGACCATGATCAACCACAAGAAGTGGCTGAAAGCCTACGGAAGCTTCGGGCATATGTGCCTGTCCATGAAGCCGGAAGACGTGCTGTATGTCACCCTGCCCTTTTACCACGCCACGGCGCTGGTGGTGTGCTGGGGCTCAGTGCTGGCCGGCGGCTCAGCCTTGGCCGTGCGCCGCAAGTTTTCCGCCAGCGAGTTCTGGAACGATGTGCGCAAATACAACGCCACCTGCTTTGGCTATGTGGGCGAATTGTGCCGCTACCTCCTGAAACAGCCCCCCAGCCCTGACGACCGCAATCATTCCCTGAAGAAAATGATCGGCAACGGCCTGCGTCCGTCAATCTGGAAGCCCTTCAAGGAGCGTTTCGGCATTGAGCAAATTGCCGAACTCTATGCCTCCTCCGAAGGCAACATCGGCTTCACCAATATCCTTAACATGGACAATACCGTCGGCTTCTCCACCGCGCCTTTCGCCCTGGTGAAGTTCAAGGAAGGCACCCGGGAGCCGTTGCGTAACGCCAAGGGCTTCATGGAAAAGGTCAAAAAGGGTGAACCGGGACTGCTGCTGGGCAAGATCGACAAGAAGTGGTCCTTTGAGGGTTATACCCAGAAGGAAGCCACCGAGAAAGCCATTGTCCGGGATGTCTTCACCAAGGGAGATGCCTGGTTCAACACGGGTGACGTGCTCAAGGAAATCGGCTGCCGCCACCTGCAGTTCGTCGACCGCATGGGCGACACCTTCCGCTGGAAAGGTGAAAACGTTTCCACCACAGAAGTGGAGAACATTTTCGATGCCTTTGAAGAGATCGAAGAGACCATCGTCTATGGCGTGGAGATCCCCAACACCAACGGCAAGGCAGGAATGGCCACGGTAGTGCCGGCGGACAAGAGCAAGGGCATCGACCTGGACCGCCTCTATGCCTATTTGCAACAGAACCTGCCGCCCTATGCCATCCCGGTCTTTATCCGGGTCACCGATGGCATCGAAAAGACGGGTACCTTCAAATACAAGAAGACCGACCTGCAAAAGGAAGGCTACAGCCTGAACCGCTCCGAGGATCAGGTCTATGCCCTGTTGCCGGGGACCAAGCAGTATACGCTGGTCACACCGGCCATCCTGGAAGGGATTGAACAGAACCAATACCGGTTCTAATCCTGGACTGTCCGGCCTTTCTCTCCTCTCTCACCTGGGGAGAAAGGCCCGTGGGCCCTGCCAAGCGATAAGCCAAAGAGCCGAACTCTCAGTCAGCCCCGACTCCTTCCAGCAGTTTCACAGCTCCCTAATTCCCCATAACGCTCTGGTTCCCAACCCACCACAACTCTATCTTTTATCCAAAACCGTGCAGCCGCCTCTCGGGTTGTATCTGCAGGGCGTCGCGTTCTCCATCATCCAGCAGTCCGTCGTCAG
This sequence comes from Gammaproteobacteria bacterium, assembly GCA_029268325.1. Taxonomy (GTDB): domain Bacteria; phylum Pseudomonadota; class Gammaproteobacteria; order Pseudomonadales; family Oleiphilaceae; genus JAEZAA01. Next base: position 3,815 of record JAJUGC010000013.1, read on the forward strand.
AACAACATAGGCTCTCTCATGATTGATCAGGACAGGACTCCTCACGGCCGACTCTCAGACTTCCAGAGCGTCCGCGCCTTATCCGAGCAGATTTGTGAGCCCCTGGCTGTGGAAGACTATGGCTTGCAGGCCAGGGTGGAAACCAGTCCTTTGAAATGGCATCTCGCCCATACCACCTGGTTCTTTGAAACCTTTGTCCTGAAACCTTTCATGCCAGGCTATACGCCATTCCACCCCGGTTACGAACAGCTGTTCAACTCCTACTACAACAGCCTGGGCAACCCCTATCCCCGGGGGCAACGCCACCTGTTATCACGCCCCACCGTGGCCGAGGTATATGACTATCGCCACACCATCGACCGACAAGTCCTGGACCTGCTGGACTCCAGCCATTGCCCGCCGGAGGCCCTGGCCCGGATCGAGCTGGGCCTTCACCATGAACAGCAACACCAGGAATTGATGCTGACGGATCTCAAATATAATTTGGCCCAGAATCCCCTGTGGCCCTGCTACCGGGAAGCCCGCCACACCCCGTCGGAAACCTCCGGGCTCCGGTTCCTCTCCCAGCCAGGCGGTGTCCTGTGGATCGGCCATGATCCGGCCCAAGGCTTTGCCTTCGACAACGAGGGGCCACGCCACCAAGTGCTGGTGCAGCCCTTCGCCCTGGCCAGTCGGCTCATCACCAATGGTGAATATCTGGAGTTTATCCAGGATGGCGGCTATTCCCGCCCCGAACTCTGGCTGGCCGATGGCTGGAATCAGTCCCTCAGCCAGAATTGGCAGCATCCCCTTTATTGGCAGCGCCAAGGGGCACAATGGCTGGAGTTTACCCTGCATGGACTGCAACCGCTCTCACCGGAGCTTCCGGTGACCCATATCAGCTACTACGAAGCCGATGCATTTGCCCGCTGGTGCGGAGCCCGCCTCTGCACGGAGTTCGAGTGGGAGAGCGTCGCCAGCCAGACAGCCATTTCCCGGCAGGGCCTGGATTTTGCCTGGCTACATCCTACTGCTGCCACAGCCCCGGCGACGCTCCACCCCTTGCAACTTTTTGGTACCACCTGGCAATGGACGCAAAGCGCCTACCTGCCCTACCCCGGCTACCGGGCAACATCTGGAGCCCTGGGCGAGTACAACGGCAAGTTCATGTGCAATCAGCAGGTCTTGCGCGGCAGCTCCTGTGCCACTCCCCCCGGGCACAGCCGTGCCAGTTACCGGAACTTCTTCTACCCCCACGACCGCTGGCAGTTCACCGGCATTCGGCTGGCGCGGGACCTTTAAACCCATCAGCCTTGTTCAATCACAGGACTCGCTACCAGAAGGAATCTGACCATGCTTAGCCCTGACGTTTCCCAGGCCCGGCCCCAATGTCGCAATTTCCATCTGCATCGCCTAGCTTTATCGCCCCAGGATCAGACCGAGGAAATCCTACAAGGCCTGCAAGCCCCCCAAAAGCGTCTGCCGCCCAAGCTGTTCTACGACACCCGGGGCTCCCGGCTGTTCGACACCATCACCCGGCTTCCGGAGTACTACCTGACCCGTACCGAATGCGAGCTCCTCCACAACCACCTGCCCCAGCTGCAAGCACTGATCGGCACCACCGGAACACTGCTGGAGCCAGGCAGCGGCAGCTCCGACAAGGCGCGCTTGCTACTCGACGGAAAGCACCTAGCCGCTTACGTGCCCATCGAAATATCCACCGAATACTTCATTGATACGGCCCTGGAACTCGCCCAGAGCTATCCCGGCCTCCAGATCCATGCCCTCTGTGGTGATTTCATGCAGCTTTCCGCTTTACCAGACAACCTGCCGCCCCCACCACGCACGGTTTTTTTCCCGGGCTCCACCATCGGTAACTTCGAGCCGGCATTGGCCGTCCAGCTCCTACGCCGTTTCCGATCCTGGGCGGGCCCCGGTGGTGGACTGCTAATCGGCGTGGATACCCGCAAGGACACCGGGGTGTTACACCGGGCCTACAATGACCGTGAGGGCGTGACCGCAGCCTTCAACCTCAACATGCTCAGCCATGTCAACCGGCTGACCGGAGCCAACTTTCAACTGGAACGCTTTACCCATAAAGCCTTCTATAACGGCCAGGTGGGCCGTATCGAAATGCACCTGCAAAGCCTCTGCGCCCAATCGGTTCGCGTTGCCGGCCACACCATCCAGTTCCGGGCCGGGGAAACCATCCACACGGAAAACTCCTACAAATACGAGCCGGCCCGATTTACCGCATTGGCCCAATCAGCGGGCTTTCGCCCGTTACATTGCTGGCTGGACTCACGTGGTTATTTCTCCCTGCATTATTTTGTAACGGACCAGTGAGCGGGAAAAATCGGAGAAAATTCCCCAAACATCATGCTTTCCCCTTAAAAGCCGCACAATCTGACACATTTTTGCAGCAAAGGATCGAAAGTTACTGCCAGTTTTTCGTACAATGCGCTCCCTAATTCTGGAACCGGGATGAAATGTTCATTCCTGTCAAACGGACTTGGCAGGCCTTGTGGCCAACATGCCTTAGGGAGCCTTCAGTAAGGGTAGGCTCTTAAGACACTCTCCGCTTCGATTTATTAGGACAGGAGCACCCATGCTGGAACGTCTCTTTCAACTCAAGGCTCACGGCACCAACGTCAAGACCGAAGTGCTTGCCGGTATTACCACTTTCCTGACCATGGCCTATATCATCGTGGTCAACCCCCAGATCATGTCCGCAGCAGGCATGGACTATGGTGCCATATTCGCTGCCACCTGCTTGGCAGCCGCACTCGGCAGCCTGATCATGGGGCTTTTTGCCAACTATCCCATTGCCCTGGCGCCTGGCATGGGGCTCAACGCCTTCTTTACCTTTACCGTTGTCGGCCAGATGGGCTACAGCTGGCAGGTGGCTCTGGGAGCGGTATTCCTGTCCGGTGTGCTGTTCTTTTTGCTCAGCATCTTCAAGATTCGGGAGTGGATCATCAACAGCATCCCCCTGACCATCCGTATGGGCATTGCCGCCGGCATTGGCCTGTTCCTGGCCATGATTGCCCTGCACAACACCAATATCATTGTGGCCAACCCGGCGACCCTGGTCACCCTGGGCGATGTCACCTCCCCGGTGACCCTGATGACGGCCCTAGGCTTCGTGCTGATCTGTGCCCTGGCCGCCCGTAAGGTCATGGGCTCGGTAATGATCGGCATTATCGGTATTACCCTGCTCGGATACCTGGTGAAACAAATGGGGGTAGAGCTAGATCTGGCACCTTACAAAGGCATTTTCTCCGCGCCGCCAAGTCTCGCTCCCACCTTCATGCAAATGGACGTCATGGGCGCCCTGGAAGTGGGCCTGATCAGTATTATTTTTGCCTTCCTGTTCGTAGACCTGTTCGACACCTCCGGCACCCTGATTGGCGCCGCCCACAAGGGCAACCTGTTGGATGAGAAAGGCAACCTGCCGCGTCTGGGCCGGGCCCTGATGGCAGACAGTACCGCTACCATGGCCGGTGCCGCCCTGGGTACCTCTACAACTACCAGCTATGTGGAAAGTACGGCAGGAATTGCAGCCGGTGGCCGTACCGGCCTGACCGCGGTCGTTGTGGCCGTGCTGTTCCTCCTGTGCCTGTTCTTCGCGCCCCTGGCGTCCATGGTTCCGGTTTTCGCAACGGCTCCAGCCCTGCTGTATGTGGCGGCCCTGATGACCAGCGGCCTGGCCCAGATCGACTGGGAAGATATCACCGATGCGGCTCCCGCTCTGATCACCGCCCTGGGCATGCCCCTGACCTTCTCCATCGCCCATGGTATTGCCCTTGGCTTTATTACCTATGTGGCCATTAAACTAGTCAGTGGCAAACTCAAAGAACTCAATGCGGCACTCCTGGTGATTGCGGCACTCTTTGTTCTGAAATTTGTATTCCTTAATTGATCCACCACGCCACGGCTCCCAGCCGTGGCGTACCAGACATAACGAAAGGCCAGTGTTATGGAATATTTCGGCGATATCATCAAATCGGCAATCCGCACCGTTCCGGACTGGCCCAAGCCAGGCGTTACCTTCCGCGATATCACTACGGTCCTGCAGGACCGTAGTGTGTTTCGCAAACTCATCGATGCCTTTGTGCACCGCTATCATCATGAGCGGATCGATGCCATTGTCGGCGTCGATGCCCGTGGCTTCATCATCGCCGCGCCACTGGCCTACGAGCTCAATACCGCATTTGTGCCGGTACGCAAGAAAGGCAAGCTGCCTTTTGATACCGTCTCGGAAAGCTACCAGCTGGAATATGGCACTGCGGAAGTGGAACTGCACAAAGATGCGTTAAAGCCTGGTGACCGGGTAATTCTGGTAGACGACCTGATTGCCACAGGCGGCACCATGCTGGCCGCCGCCAGCCTGATCCGTAAACTGGGCGCAGACCTGCTGGAATGTGCGGCCATCATCGATCTGCCGGACCTGGGCGGGTCCAAGAAGCTTCGGGAACAGGGATTCTCGGTCTTTACCACCTGTCAGTTCGAAGGCGAATAACCCTCCCCTCTCCCTCCTGGGGAGAGGGGCCGGGGGAGAGGGGAATTTGATCTTTCAAGCCGCCTTATCCAGCCCCAAATAGCGCTCCAACTCCCCACGAAATGCTGCCTGCACGCCTAGCTTTTTCATGATCCAGTAATGCCCGGCGATCATCCGGTCAATAAAGATGCTTTCCACCGGCGGCCTGAAGCGGTCCATATACTTCCAGATGGTGGGGGTCTTGGCGGCCACCTGCTGGTGAATATCCGCTTCAGCGAAATTGAAGGCCTCGTCCCGGCTGGCAAAGGGACGAATCAGGATATCCCGCCACATGGCGTAATAGGCGCTGTCGATGGGTGGCTTGTCCTCCACCCGCACACCCAGCTCAATCATGTAACGGTCCAGGGCATCATATTCTTCATAGAGTGCCGCAATCAGGCTCTTGCGGTAGGCTTCGACGATTTCCGGTTTAAGCTCTTTCACACAACCAAAGTCATAGAGGATGATCGAGCCATCCGGACGATAGGCGAAGTTTCCCGCATGGGGGTCCCCATGGATGCATTGGAACTTGAACAGCTGATCGGCCATGGTGGTGAAAATGCGATGGCCGATTTGGTTGATGGTGTCCTGGCTGTAACGATCCGAAGTTACCTGGCTGATATGGTCTCCCTCCACCAGCTCCAAGGTTAGAACGCGGCGCGTGGAAAATTCGGGGATGACGGCAGGAATCAGCACGCCCTGGTCCTCCCGGTGAAACTCCCTGAAGCGCTCGATATTGCGGGCCTCGTTCTCGTAATCCAGCTCTTCCTTTAGACGAATCCGGATTTCCTCAAAGAGTTGGTCCACCATCTCCTTGGGAATCTTGAGCAACCCACCCAGCTTCAAGGCTAGGCGTAGCTGTTTGAGATCGGAGTCGCAGGATTCATCCACCCCCGGGTACTGCACCTTCACAATCACCTCTTGTCCATTGTGCAAGCGAGCCCGGTGTACCTGCCCAATGGAAGCCGCGGCATAGGGCTTCTCATCAAACCACTGGAATACCTGCTGGGGCTCGCCTCCCAACTCACGCCGGATCTGGTCACGGATGACCTGAAAGGGCATCGGCGGCGCTTCTTTCTGAAGCTTCTGCAACGCCTTGGAAAACTCGGGCGGTAGAAAGTCCTGGGTCTGGGAGGCAATTTGCCCCACCTTCATCACGGCGCCCTTGAGTTCGCCCAGGGTATTAACAATATCGCTGGCCATTTTGTCGTAAGTCTGGGAGAGCCGTGCCTCCCGCTCCTCAGCAGATCCAAAGACCCGCTTAACCCGCTCTCCCGCATAGCGGGTTGCCACGGAGGCAGTCATACCTGCCAACTTCATAAAGCGCCCGGTGCGGGTTGTCGTGGTTTTGATGTTTTTATCGTCTGCCATGGCTACCTCACTGAATCAGAAACCGGATTTCCCTCGTGTCCGGTCCTGTGATGTCATTATAGTGAGCTGTTGAATGAAAAAGCGGCGACCAGTACCGGCTTCCGCGTTCCTTGCATTTGCCTTCAACTTTTACGTCGCGCCTTTAATCGACTTGCTTTCGACTCCTACCTATTTATAGGTGAAGTCCACCATTCGAACTACCACCACAGCACGATTTTTAGCCGTTATAATACGCGCCCAACGAAGTTGCCCTGCCCGTGCAACTCCTTCGACCCCAAGTATTGATCCAACCCTAGTCTCACAACCCTAGTGGGCCCGTATGACAAGAGGTAGCGGCCATGACCGATGATTACACGCAACGTTTCAGTGGCATCCAGCGGCTTTACGGCCAGCACTCCCTGGATGTTCTGGCGAGATCCCATGTGTGCGTCATCGGCATCGGCGGGGTCGGCTCCTGGGCGGCGGAGGCCCTGGCTCGCAGCGGAATCGGCCGGATTACCCTCATCGACCTGGACGACGTCTGCATCTCCAACGTCAACCGCCAGCTCCATGCCTTAAACGGCACGGTCGGCCAGTCCAAGGTCATGGTGATGGCCGAGCGGATTCGCCTGATCAATCCCAATTGCCACTGCACGCCGGTACAGGCCTTTGTGACCGAGAAAAATGTCGCCTCGCAAGTGACGGCGGAGTTCGACTTCGTGATCGACGCCATCGACAGCGTGAAGCACAAGTGCGCCCTTATTGCCCACTGCCGGCGCAACAAGATCCCGCTGATCACGGTGGGCGGCGCCGGAGGGCAGACGGACCCGACCCGCATCCAGTATTGCGACCTCAGCAAGTCCTACCATGATCCGCTGCTGGCCAAGGTCCGCAAGAAGTTGCGCAGCGATTACAACTTTCCCCAGAATCCACAACGACGTTTCGGCGTCGAATGTGTCTTTTCCGAAGAGCAACTGCGTTACCCCCAACCTGACGGCAGTGTCTGCGAGCAGAAACCCGGCGCCGACGGCAGCCTGAAGCTGGATTGCAGTGGTGGCATCGGGGCGGCGACCTTCGTCACTGCCACTTTTGGCTTTGTGGCGGTGTCGCGGGCCATTCGCAAGATTCTCGACAAAGCGGAACGCCAGGCGCTAGCAAGCTGATTGCAACTGGCAGTTGCCGCTCCAAATCATTACAATGCCGCGCTTTTCACTTGGGTATTCAGCATGTCAGTCGATATCAAAGTAAGAGGCTACCACCTCGACATCTATAGCCATGTCAACAATGGCCGCTATTTGGAGTTTCTAGAGGAAGGACGCTGGGATTACTTCGACCGCAACCGCTTTCTGGAGCAGTTGGGGCATCTGGATCTAGCCTTTGTGTTGGTTAACATCAACATCAACTACCGTCGGCCCGCTTATGTGGATGAAACCATTCGGGTACTAACCCGAATGGCCAAGGTGGGGAACAAAAGCGCCAAAATGGCCCAGGAAGTACGACTGGTCGAAAATGGTCAGCCTACCCTGCTGATTGCCGATGCGGAAATCACCTTCTGTCTGATGGACCAGGCCTCCCAGAAGGCCATTCCCATTGAAGGGGAAGTTCGGCAATTGATGGAGTCCTTGATCGAAGAGTCGGTCAGCGCCTCTTGATCCGCCACCCTGATTAAAAAAAAAGCGGGCCCAGGCCCGCTTTTTTATGCTCTTTTCTACCCTGCGCCCGAAACCTGGGCTTCGGCCGACAACAGCCCCGGCAGCTCTGCCAAAAGCCGGTCTCCGGCGTGCAACGGGCCAACCCCCGCTGGCGTTCCAGTCAGCACCACATCGCCCGCCTGCAGGGTAAAGTACTGGCTGATATAACTGATCAGTTTGGGAATCGGCGTCAACATCTGGTTGCTGTTGCCATCCTGACGCACCTGACCATTAACAGTCAGACGTACCGGGATATCCGCCAAATCAGACACCCGCTCCGGTCGAATAAAGCCTGATAAGGGGCAGGCGCCATCGAAAGCCTTGGCAATTTCCCAAGGGTGCCCCTTGTCCTTGAGCTTGGACTGCAAGTCCCGCAGGGTGAGATCCAGGGCAACTCCAAAACCAGCAATCCCGGCAATGGCCTGCTGCTCGTCCACGTTCTTCAGGTCACGCCCGATCAACACAGCAATCTCCACCTCATGGTGGCATTCGCCCTTCTGGGCGGGCCAGCGCACCGGCTCGGCGAACGACTGCACCGCCGTGGCCGGCTTGATAAACAGGATCGGTTCGGAAGGCACCGGGTTATTCAGCTCCCGGGCATGCTCCGCATAGTTGCGCCCGACACAGACAACCTTACCCAACGGCCATTGGAAGGCCGCCCCGTCCTCAAAGCGGTGGATATACTGCATCAGGCCAGCCTCCTGTTATGAGTGGGTGGCGGCTCCGATCAAAGATCGAAGACCTTGCCCGGGTTCATGATGTTGTTAGGGTCAAACACCCGCTTGATGGCTTTCAGGTATTCAATTTCCAGCGGGCTGCGGGTATAGCTCAGATAATCCTTCTTCACCAGCCCCACGCCGTGCTCGGCCGACACGCTGCCGTTGTAGCGCTCGACGATTTCGAACACCCACTTGTTCACCGTCTCACACTTGGCGAAGAACTCTTCCTTGGGCATGTCTTCCGGCTTGAGGATATTCAGGTGCAGGTTGCCGTCACCGATATGGCCAAACCAGATAATCTCAAAATCGGGGTAGTGTTTCGCCACCACCGCGTCGATTTCCCGCAGGAAGTCCGGCACCTTGGAAACCACCACGGAAATATCGTTCTTGTAGGGCGTGCGCACGGAAATGGACTCGGAAATCCCCTCACGCAGGCGCCACAGGTTGTTCAGCTGGGTTTCGCTCTGGCTGATCACCCCATCCAGCACCCAGCCCTCCTCGACACATTTCTCGAACAGGGCCATGGCGTTATCCATGACCTGCTCCGAGATGGCCTCGAACTCCAACAGTGCGTAGAACGGCGCTTCCGTTTCAAAGGGGGCCGGCACGTCGTGGTGCTTGAACACATGCTGCATGGCCTGGTGGGAGAAGAATTCGTAGGCGGTCAGGTCGATTTGCTGCTGGAAGGTGCGCAGTACATCCATGGTATTGGTGATATCCGCCACGCCCAGCACCAGCACCGTCAGGTTGGTGGGCTGGCGGGTCAGCTTCATGGTGGCCTCGGTCACAAAGCCCAGGGTGCCTTCCGCTCCGATGAACAGGTGACGCAGGTCATAGCCGGTATTGTTCTTGTCCAGGTCCTTGTTCAGTTCCAGGATATCGCCCTTGCCGGTCACGACAGTCAGGCCGGCCACCCAGTCCCGGGTCATGCCGTAGCGAATCACCTTGATGCCACCGGCGTTGGTGCCGATGTTGCCGCCCAGCTGGCTGGAACCTGCGGAGGCAAAGTCCACCGGATAATAAAGCCCCTGCTCTTCCGCAAACTCCTGAAGCTGCTGGGTAATAACCCCGGCCTGGCAGCGCACGGAGCGATCCTCGGCACTGAACTCCAGGATCTGGTTCATATAGTCGAAGGCCACCACAATTTCCCCATTGGTAGCCACAGCGGCCGCGCTCAGCCCGGTGCGGCCACCGGAAGGTACCAGCCCAATGCGGTGCTCGTTGGCAAAGCGCACGATGGCCTGCACCTGCTCCGTGGACTTGGGAAACACAATGGCGATGGGCTGGGGCTCGTAAATTCTGGTCCAGTCCTTGCCGTAGGCCTTGAGCGACTCCTCGTCGGTCAGAACCTTGGCGTCCACCAAAGAACTCAGTTGCTCTATGATCTGTTGCGGACTCAATGCGCTCATGGCTTCTCGTAACCTCGTCACAACCTGTAGGCCAGTGTCTGCCAGAGAAATCGCAAACTGAGGACTGGCAGAGTTAGAAAAATAGGCGGAGTATGGTACCATATCACGCCAATTATTTTGATCCTGAAAACGACTTCTTTAGTATCCTGCAACGCTCTGGTTTTACTAGGTTCCACTCGTTTATTGAGCAAAGTCTCCCACCCCGCCGTTTGGGTAGCTGGCTTTCCTGAGTAAACAATCGATAAGGTAACAGGTCATCATGACAACGACGTCCCTCGACAAAAGCAAGATCAAGTTCCTGCTCTTGGAAGGTGTGCATCAGTCAGCGATCGATACGCTGAATGCCGCCGGCTATACCAACATCGAATACCACACCGGCGCCATGTCGGAAGAAGAGCTGATTGATAAGATCGGCGACGTCCACTTCATCGGCATCCGCTCCCGCACCCAACTGACTGAAAAAGTCTTCGAGGCGGCCCACAAGCTTGTCGCGGTCGGCTGCTTCTGCATCGGAACCAACCAGGTCAAT
>JAJUGC010000014.1 GCA_029268325.1 Gammaproteobacteria bacterium
AGCACGGTGGCAGTGGTGGTACCGTCACCGGCCAGGTCGTTGGTTTTGGACGCTACTTCCTTCACCATCTGGGCGCCCATGTTTTCGAACTTGTCTTTCAGTTCGATTTCCTTGGCGACACTCACGCCGTCCTTGGTGACACGGGGGGCTCCGAAGCTCTTGTCCAGAATGACGTTACGGCCTTTCGGGCCCATGGTCACCTTGACCGCATCCGCCAGAATGTTCACGCCCGCCAGCATGCGTTCACGGGCACTGGTGGAAAAGGTGATCATCTTCGCGCTCATGCAGCTTTCTCCTCGTTCTTCACGCCTTCGATGACAGCCAGAATGTCGGATTCACGAACGATCAGATAGGTTTCGCCGTCGAGCTTGATTTCGCTGCCGGAGAACTGGCTAAACAGCACGCGATCACCCACCTTGACGTCGAGGGGGCGCTGGGTGCCGTTTTCCAGCAAGGCACCACTACCGACGGCCAGCACTTCACCCTGGGTCGATTTCTCGGCTGACTTGTCGGGAATAACAATGCCGCCTTTGGTGGTGGTCTCTGCTTCCAGTCGGCGCACAACCACCCGGTCATACAGCGGTTTGATCTGCATTAAGGATTCCTCCTGAATGAACTCAAATCACTGAAAATAAAGCGGAAGCGGCGTTTGGTGCCGCCCCTCAATTCGCGAAAATAGGTACTGTTTGCCAAGTTTCAAGTGGGAGGGGATGTCACTTTTTTAGAATTTTTTGTTATATATTTTCTAGTATTTATGTCTTGAAAAGGCCGATTCCTGTTTTATAGTTAAAATTAGAACAAGCAATGGGAGGGGCCGGTATGCTGGAACGGGCTGTTCAAACCTTTGAGCGCACCTTGGCAGACTATTTCCGGGAGCAGTTGACGGCACATGCCGACTCCCTGACGCCTCGTCCCCAAGACGATACCCTCTGGTACCTGGGTTCGGTCCTGGCCCGCCTGGGGGATAGCCGCCAACTATTCAGCTATGACCAGGGCCAACTGGACCTGCGTCCTCTCGCCTTACTTTATAAAGACGCCCATGAGGCGGTCGCCAACCATGAACGCTGCCTGATTTTGCGCCAACTGGGCGACCAGGCGCTCTTTATCGGTGCCCTGTTTCCGGAACGCTATGCCCGCAAGGGACTGCGGCAGGATTATTTTGTCGGCATGGGCGGCGGCGCCTACGACTACCTGGCCGGTAATGCCGCCAGCCACCGTCATGTATTTGCTGAGCTGGCCGAACGTTGTGCGGCCTTTCTGGACCTGGTGGCGCGGGCCAGCGCCCGCAAGATCGGCGACAACCTTGAAGATATCCTGGCGCTCTACCAGCGGTGGCGCACCACGGGCAGTGAACGGCTGGCCCAGCAGTTGCAGGCCTTGGGAATTAGCCTGGAGGGTGGGCGGAAGCTGCATTGAGGGTTGGTGCCGTCATGGTTCAACGATGGGCATTGCCACTGTGGGAGAGGCTTTTCAAATAGCGGCTAGGGTAGATCAACCCAGCTCACCCACGCGCCGCTTGGCCCGTTGAGAAGCCCCATTGCGCACCGAGCTTCGCAACACCTGCGCCAGCCCCTGCATGGCCAGCCGCACCGCTTGCCGCCTGGGCCAGGATAGCTTCAGCCCTGCTATTGCCTGGGCCCAGTCCGGCAAAAGATCCACTGCCGCCTGGGTGACCAGATAACCCGCTGGCTTGGTCATCCAGTTGGGGGTGGGGGCGGACAGCAGCAAAGACATCACCTCGGCCGTACGCTCGTCGTAGACCAACTCTGGCCGCATTTCATTGAGATACTGCTCCACCGCCTGGCGGGAACGGGGCACCTGGGTAGCTCCCAGGGCTTCGGCAATGAGTGCCACCTCATCAAAGTAACGATCTTGCTCGGCTGCGCTCAGCTCTCCACTACCATAGCGAAGGTAGCTGTTAAGAAAGCCATAGTGCTCGGCCACATGAACCCAGCGCAACAAGGCGGGATCATTGGCGGAATAGGGCCGGCCATCGGGAGCGATGCCTTGCACCTGGTTATGAATGCGCCGCACCTTGTTGATCAGCCGCCAAGCATCCGCCGTCGAGCCGAAGGTGGTGCCGCCCACAAACTGGCTGGTGCGGCGCAGCCGGCCCAGCATGTCTTCCCGGAAGCTGGAGTGATCCCAAACGCCAGCTAAAGCCAACGGATGCATCATCTGCAGCATCAAGGCGTTGATGCCGCCACAGATCATGGCGGGGAAATCCCCATGCACTTTCCAGCAGACACAGTCCGGGCCGAACAGGCCGGGGTCGCCGGCGGGCTGGTCGTAGTTCGTGCCTCCCTGGGACGAGTTGGTGAGGTTGATAATCTGGCGTTCGATGTGTCGCTGTACTAACTTCAAGGCTATTCCACCGGAGTCCATGGGCTGAAGGTCAGTTTCATTCTAGCGGCTGTCTGGCAGGGCCGGTATGGGGTGTCATCGGATTGGACAGTCTTTGTGGGTGGATGTTCGGGGTGGGCTGTTGTCCACTTGGTGCATTGTCAGATAGTTAGCGACCCCTAAGTACGACTGCCAAGGCAGGGGTAGCAGGAATAAATAACTTTTCGTTACAGCAGTTAAAAGCCGATCTACTAACATTGATGAAAGTTCAATCGCTTAGCTGAAGGCTGTAGGGGATTTCACGTTGAGTACCTCCGAATTATTAAAGGTCGCAGCCCAAAATTGGCCGGTTCATTGGAGCCGTTTGGTTGTTCAAAATGTTTATCAAAGCATGGAGCAGTCCATGTTGCGGCATATGCCGACGCTGATTGCTGCGGCTCAAAGTGGGAATTGGTTGCCAGACTACAGCACGGCTGCGGTTACTCAACTTTGGGGCGATGTTACTGATCCTGGCCATGTCTTTAATGCACAAGCGATAGATTGGGGATTTAATCTGACGGAGCCTCAATGCACGAAGGCTCTAGCGTATTTTCTGGGAGCTGAGGGGGATGAGTCTCTGTCCGGGCACAGATGTGCGGCGTTTGTAAGAGCCCTCTACCGGGCGGCAGGTTTATCAAATCACACTGACTTGCAGAGCCTCGAGAATGTGAAGCCCGGCACCCTGATCTTGGAAGCGGAGAAGGTCGTTGATAGGGGGCGGGTCGATCTGGCTTTGGAATGGAAGGATAAAGAGCGGGTGAACCAGGCATCTGATCGGCGGTTGATCCTGATTGAGTGCAAGTTCAATCACCATGTCACAGAAGACCAGTTATTGATCTATCGAAAACACGCAGATCGGCATGCCAAAGGCGTTCCCCGAGCCTTGTTTCTTATTGTTGACCAGATGACCAGTCAAACAGCCAGAGAACTACGGCGTAGCTGTAACAAGGAGTGGATTCCGTTAACGTGGCGTGCCCTGATTCGCAGGCTCGAGATCGAACTGATGGCTTTGGGGCTGCCAGCGGACCAAGACTTTGTTCGTTTGCGGCGAACTATTTGGAATATGTGTACGAGCCGGTCGCTGTAACTAGATGAGGATAAGAATGAGTTCAGTGTTGGTGTTGCCTGAGAGCGTGCGTGATTACATGCTAAACCCAGGCGTGAGAACGGCAGTAGATCATTTATTGAGCCAGAAGCCTGCGGACTTTGCGCCGGACTTGCAGTGGCACGAAATATTGTCTTATCACGATGCCTTGCTGATGGCGGCCAAGGTGCAACGTGATTATGTTGCTACGCTCATTGACGCCTGGCAGCTTATTTGGAAGCCCGTCCTGGAAAGACATGGAATAGTGAAAGATGTTCCATTCTCTGAATACATATCAGGAAATTTACCGAGTCCAGAAGTCATTTGGGAGGACGCACTGTATCGAATCTATGAGATACCGGGCCACCCCAAAAAGGCTTGGCTATATACAGCAATGGCGCTCCTCCCCAAAGAAGGATTGGCCATCTATATTGCCGCGGAGGAAATGCAAAAATACAGGAACTTGCTGCCAGATACTGATGGCTTCAAATTCTGGAAGAAAGATGAAAACGGCTATTTGAAAAGCAAACTGGCTGGAAGTATCGATGAATCAGGCCAAATCGCAGTTGGAAGCTTGATAGAAGCGGCAGAAGAAGCAGTTACCTATCTAATTGAAGAGCAGGCCAGTTAAATCGTTAGGCAAAAGCCCTCCGATCTCATTTAGCGCGGGCCAAATGTTCATCGCAAAAGCATTCCTGCAGAGTAGGGGGCAGACCTGCGTGTCTGCCCGCAGCGAATACCAAGCTCCCCTTAGCAATCCGACTTGAACGTTCTGCATATTAGCCGCCATCACACCAAAATCTGCGCTAAATAATCGCTTTTAGTGATTTGCTCGGTAACAAAAGGTGAAAATGAGCATGTTTGGTTGGCTTTTCACCTCGGCCAGAGGGGCTTGAAAGCCCTGTAAACGCTTCCTTGGGCTAGACTTCTTATCGTTTGTACTATTCAGCAGCCTTTTAGACTGGAGATCCATTCTTTATGGATGATGCCTACCACCGGCATGCCCAACGTTTCTTTGAGCAGTACCAAAGCCTGCGTTTTGAGGATGTTCATCGCAACTGGCTGGCTTATCTGCCCCAGCAGCCGGGCTTTGCCCTGGACATCGGCGCCGGCAGCGGGCGTGATGCGGCAGCCCTGGCTTCTCGTGGCTGGGATGTACTGGCGGTAGAACCAGCAGAAGGCCTGCGGGAATTAGGCGAGCAGGCAACCCAGGGGTTATCCGTGCAATGGCTCAAGGATCGCCTGCCTGACCTTCAGCATGTACGTGCCCTCAGCTATCGCTTCCAGCTTATTCTGGTTTCTGCCGTATGGATGCACCTTCCACCCAGCCAGCGGGAGCGGGCGTTTCGCATTCTGACTGAACTGCTGGCGCCGGGTGGGGTGCTGGTGGTGACACTGCGCCATGGACCGGGTGATGGTGAACGCCAGTTTTATGAGGTGGACACCCAGGAGCTTGAGCTTTTGGCCCGGCAACGGGCGTTGCTCACCCTCCAGGTTGCGCGGGCTGAAGATCGGCTCCAGCGGGATGAGGTGTGGTGGGAGACGCTGGTGTTTCGGTTGCCGGATGATGGCACCGGAGCCTTGCCACTGTTGCGTCACATCATCGTCAACGATAACAAGTCGTCGACCTATAAACTTGGTTTGCTGCGCAGCCTGACGCGCATTGCCGATAGCCTGCCGGGCCTGGTCCTGCGTCGTGATGAGTACTGGGTGGAGTTGCCATTGGGAGTTGTGGCGCTTTACTGGATCAAGCTCTATCAGCCGTTGATTTTACGTTATGACCTGCGCCAGGCCCCGGGCAGTCAAGGCTATGGTTTTGCGAAGGAGCCGTTTAAGGCTCTGGCATCGGTCTCGCCGATGGATTTACGCGTTGGTAGCGGGTTGAGTGCCGAGCTGGCTCCAATTGTTCTTGGGGCGATCAGGGACGCGGCCCGCACGATCACGGAAATGCCGGTGCGTTACACCACTTGGCCCGGCACCACGAATCAGGTGTTTGAAAGTGCAATGGAATCCTTCCGATTGCGGCCTGGCAGTGCTCGCCTTGACCGAGAAACTCTGGCCCGGTTCGGCTGCTTCCGTGTTCCTACACTTCTTTGGGACTGTTTTAGTCGCTACGCCTGTTGGATCGAGCCCGCCATTGTGAATGAGTGGGTGCAACTGATGGAGGGTTATCGCAACGAAGTGCGTTACGACGATAGTCGAGACCGCTATCTCAATGCACTGGACTGGACCGAGCAGCGACGTGACACCAGTCTGGTACGAGGCTTGGTTGCTGACCGTCTTGCCGCAAAGCAACCCGTGCATTGTGTTTGGAGTCAGCGCAACCTGGCACGGGTTCAATATGACATCGACCATTGTTTCCCCTGGTCCCGATGGAACAATAACGACCTGTGGAACCTGTTTCCGACGGACAAAGATGTTAACCAACTGAAATCCGAGAAACTGCCGAGTGCGGAAGTGATGCTTCATTCCAAACCTCGCATCCTGGAGTGGTGGCGTTCGGCATATGTGGGCCAAGAGAGGGAAGAACAATTTTTTATCGAGGCGGAAGCTGCCCTGCCCGTGGTGACGCATGATCATTCGGTTGAGACGGTATTTGAGGGAATGATGCAGCAACGTTTGCGGCTTAAGATGAATCAGCAGTTGGTGGAGTGGATGGGGGTGAGGGCGTAGTGTTCCGACGCTACCCCGTTTTTCACCTTATTTAGAGGCTAAACTAAAGGGCGGTAATACGTACAGGAAGAGGGACTGCGGTGATCATTAAGCACGCGGATAGCAAGGATCAACAGTTAGAACTGCTCGAATCGCTGAAGGGCAGCGCGCCGCTTGATATCAAGAAACGAATTGAGCAGGAAGTTCGAATCTTGAAAGCAGGTATCAAGGGTGAGAAAGATTCTGCATATCTGATCGACTTTCATTTCAATGAAACGAAAAACTGGACGGTTATCCACGATCTGAGGCTGGAAATAAATGGCAGGGTAGCTCAGATCGACCACTGCCTAATCAACCGTATGCTCCAGTGCTATGTACTTGAGACGAAGCACTTTCAGAGCGGAATTAAAATTACTGATGAAGGCGAGTTCCTGCGTTGGAACGACTTTCACAAGAGATTCGAGGGAATCCCTTCACCACTTGCTCAAAACGAACGTCATATAGCCGTACTCAAGGATGCCTTTTCACAGATTAACATGCCGAAGCGGATGGGGATCTCGATGAAGCCCAGCTTCCACTCATTGGTATTGGTGGCGCCTACGGCAAGAATCGACCGGCCCAACAAGTTTGATACCTCGCAAGTTATTAAGGCGGATGTGCTTTATGACCGCTTGATGAAGGACGATCTTGGCATAGCTGGCAGCCTGGGAGCTGTGGCAAAAATTGTTTCGCAGGAAACGATTTTGGATATAGGCCAGCAGCTCGTTGCTCTACACACCCCACTGAATCCGAACTGGAAAGCCAAGTTTGGCCTCGCCGAGTCTGAAAGCGTGAGGGAAGCAGCAGCCGAAAGCACGGCGTCACAATTTCAGTGTCGTCATTGTCAATCGCAGAAGCTTTCAATCCAATACGGCAAGTTTGGCTATTACTTCAAGTGCAGTTCGTGCGACGGAAACACGCCGATTAAGCTTGTGGAATGTGTGCCGGGACACAAACAGAAAATCCGTAAAGACGGCAGCAGATTTTATCGTGAGTGTGCTGAGTGTGGGTTTTCGGAGAATTTTTTTGTAAATGCTGAATGCTGACGGAAAGCTTTTGATTATTTTCTCCATCGAACCACTTGGGCAGTATTGGCTTATGGTTACGTAGTGCCGTTGCGGACATCATTAGGTAATGGTCCGAACGGCAGATTTCTCCCAAACCAGGCTAGCTCCACTACCCATCACAAGGTGGCGAATACACTTTCGTCATATCATGCACAATCCTGGCGAATTTCTCCCGCAACGCCACCGGTTCCAACACCTCGGCATCGGCCCCAAAACTCATTAGCCACCATTCCAGTTGTGCCGTATCCGGCACGGTCGCCCGCAGGGTCAGGTACTTCTCGTTTTCTGCCGCGACCTGTTGGTCCGCGCTTAGCGGAGTCTCCAGGAGATGAATGCCGCGGCGCTTGTTGATCTTCAGTTTGAGGGGAATCTGCTCGGCGCTGCGTAGTAGGCCGAAAGCGCCGGAGCTGATGTATTCATCCAGATCAAATCCTTCCGGCGGGTGAGACTCCTCATCCAGAAGTTCAACTTCCACAAAGCGGTGCAGGGCTAGTTGGACCAATCCCAGAGGGTGGCGACCAGATACAGCACCTGATGGCGGGCAACCAACCCTAGCGGGTTGACCAGGTGGGGGCGGGGCCGTGCGCTAATGAGGCTGACGGGTGTGCTGAAGGAACAACACAGTGGGGGGGTTAGTGAATAGAGCGAGCCTGGAGTGTGTATTGACGAGTCTGATAGGGAGTTATGGACTTCAAGAACGGCTTCAGGTCGTGGGGCAGCCCCCACTCTTGAGCCAGTCTGTCGACATTATGCCTGGGTTCAACGGCTGAGGGCGGCTTCGGAAGTCTTGCTTTCAGTGATGAAACCAAGACCTGAAGTTCTTGCTTGCGAGCCGGTTCGACGCAATGAAACCGGGACAGGAAGTCGACCAGATAGCCGGCCGTGCGTAAGGCCTCTACCTCAGTGAGTTCGTTAAACGAGGGTGTAAACTGCTGATGCCAGACCGACACGGCTACCTCCCGCACTTCTTCGGGACTGGCTTTATCCAGACCTTTTTGGGCAACCGCGTAAAGACTGTTCATGTCGTTCAAAAGCTAACCGTTTATGGGCTTGTATGAGCTTATAACGTGGTTCAGGCGACCTGTCAATTCGGTCTCATTACCCACCGCATAGCGGATCGCCGCTTCAGCGCGCTTCCGGAATGACTCAACTTCCAGGCCATGGTCGAACAGGGTATGGATATCCAGAATATCTTGTTCACCAAAACGTCCCAGTTTGGAAACCGCCAGGTCGGCTTTGGTGACGACATAGACCCACAGCGGGGAATTATTCCTGATTTCTAGAGGGATCGCGTCTTGCTGGTAATCCTCGTGTAGGGGCGCCAAAGTCGGGTTAAAGGTTTCGTCGTAATAGAGAACCTCCTGGCCTGCCTCTGGATCGTCATAGAAAACCGGATCCAGTTCTAACACCAGTTCATTCAGGTTCAGGCCCCTTTTCATGGCCTCCAGTTCCACATCGACGTCGCTGCTACCTCGGGCATTGGTGTGGATATGCACGGCGCACCCACCAAACAGATAAGCTCTGCAGGCTCCAGGTTCATTGGTTTGCGTCTGGATCAGCTCTTCAAGCTGCGTGAAGAGCTCGAAAATAGCTTTGGCGAAGGGCGTGCTTGTATTCAACATTAATTTATTGCCCGTTCTGCTCGGACAATTACTGTACACACAAGTGATGGTTGAAGGAACTGCCTGGATTATAGAGCGGTAAAACTGTGTTTGAAGGGCTGGAAATCCGAGAGGATTACCGTCGTCGCAGGCTCCGACGTTCACTTCGGTTGCAAGGCAACCTTCGTGTCGAACCGAGAGGTTCTCATCACATCTCAGGCACGATTAAACAAAAAAACCTGCACAAGGCAGGTCTTTTGTTTAATGGCGCGCCCGAGAGGGTGGAGCCGTTAAAAAATTGCACTGCAATTTTAGGCGGAACGCCCGGAAAGCTATGCTTGAAGGGCCGGAAATCCGAACGGGAGCAGAATGAGCGAAGCGAATGGCGCGCCCGAGAGGATTCGAACCTCTGACCTTTGCCTCCGGAGGGCAACGCTCTATCCAGCTGAGCTACGGGCGCTTAAGTGACAACTGACTCCTGAAGAGTCTGCTCAGTTTGCGGTGTCCAGACGCGTTGCCGGGAATGCTGGGCATTCCTCAACGCTCCCCTCGGCAAGCCTCGGGTCCGGTCCGTTGCGCTGCATCGCAACGGCCGCTTCGGCGGGCGAAAGCAATGCTTTCGCGGAATCCGCCTACGCCCAGCTGAGCTACGGGCGCTTTTGGGCAGGAATCTCGACTTATCGAAAAACCGCAGCGCGAATAATACGCATGTTGCGGGCGTTAGTCCATGGTTTCGTATCGGAAAATCTTCTTTCAGCTCGATCCGGTGATTGAAGTGGAGTTCATCATCCATTGGCCAGAGGCGATCAGCCAGACAGCGAACAGGGTCAGGGCCAGCACCCAAAAGAAGACAAACAGCATGCGCCGGGGCTGGGCAAAGGCTTCTGCTGCCCGTAGCCAGCGAATATACATGCAGCCCAAAAAGCCCGTCAGGGTCAGTCCGCTGGCAATGATGGGCAGCAGGCGATGGCCGATGTGCAGGCTCTGTCCGTCCTGGGCCAGCTGGCCGATCCAGAACAGGCTGCCGAGCAGCACGGCAAGAGCGCCAAACTCCAAGATCAGAAAGTTACGGTAGAGGCGTTTGTTTTGCATGGGTGATCCCGTCCTGTGGGCGGCACTTTAGAGTGGGTTGCTGTATTGTCCGTGTGCTTGGGTCAGGGATCAAGAGATTGAGCGACAGAGTGAGGACGAGCTTACGGTGAATGGTGTGAAAACGGGCCAATAACCAGCCGGTTCTTGATCTTCTGTTGAGAGACTGACACCCCCTTACTTTCAGACGACCCGCATTGCCGTTATAATGCGCCGGTTTAATCCTGATGCTATGCAACCGAGTGAGGTGATCTCGTGAAATTTCTGGTTCGCGCCGCAGCAGCCATGGGGCTTATGGCTCTGCTAGCAGGTACGGCACATGCCTTGACTGCTGCTGAAGAGAAAATTGTCGAACGTATCCGGCCGATTGGCGAAGTCTGTGTGGAAGGGCAGGATTGCGGTGATGCCCAGCCGGTTGCAGCAGCTGCTGCTGAGACTGGTGGTGCCCGCTCTGGTGCAGACGTTTATCAGGCAGCCTGTTTTGCTTGTCACGCCACCGGTGCTGCTGGTGCGCCCAAGCTGGGTGATGCCGCCGCCTGGTCTGCACGGATCGGACAAGGTATGGAAACCCTGGTCAGCCACGCCATCAACGGATTTGGCGCCATGCCTCCTAAAGGTGGCTGTATGGCCTGTTCCGATGAAGAAGTCGCCAATGCGGTTCAGCATATGGTTGATAACAGCCAGTAAGGCTGACATGGTTTGAAAAACGGGGCTCAGGCCCCGTTTTTTGTTGTGGCCATGGAGGGTGTGGCGGGATTTTGGAAATAAAAAAAGCCATGCGGGGCATGGCTAAAAAGCAAGGTATTTTATCGCCCGGACGGGGATAAATCGGACTAGTTCAGAGACACTAATCAACACGACAGATTTTCTGATAATCACGTCCCGAGTAGAAGGTCAAAAGTTGACAAGGTGTCGGTCATTTTCGGACACTTTGATCTACCACTAGAGTTAGAGTCATTGCTTTAGCGCGAGTATCCCGGTGGGGTGCTCTGTTTGAATTCAGCACAGGGGAAGGCTGGATCTTGGGCAAACGAGTCGCACGCAACCTCTATTCGCCGAAAGACGAAGTCGTCTTGAGCCATTATGGGGAAATCCTGCGCCAGTTGGTGGTGGAGCGGGGCGGTAATGGCGAACGTTTGCTGGAGGGCACCGGCATCCGCCCGGCCGTGTTGTCCAATGCCGAGGGGCGTTTGTCTTATCAACAGTTCAGTTCCTTGATCCGTAATGCCCTGCGGGAGACCCATGAACCCGCCCTGGGGGTGTTCTTCGGGCAGCGCCTCAATCCCATGACCCATGGCGTGCTCGGGCAGGCGGTGATGACCGCGTCCACCATCCAGCAGGCCCTGGAGATCGTGGTCAAGTACTATAAGACCCGCTTCTCGGCCATTACCCTCAACTTTAGGGTTGAAGGAAATTTTGCCGTCCTCCAGCTCGACGAGCACATTAACTTTGGCGAGCTCAAGCCCTTTATCGTGGAAATGCTGTTTGTCAGCATTATCGAGGGCGCCTTGGTACTGTTTGGCCCGCGCCTGACCGAAGGGGGCATGACTCACCTGAGCTATCCGCAACCCGACTACGTGGAACATTACCGACCGTTTTTTCGGGATCAGATGGAGTTTGAGCAGCCCCTGAACCAGCTCCGCTTCTCCGCGCAGTTTCTGCAATTGCCGATGGCCATGGCCAATCCGGTGGCCCGTCAGTTGGCCGAGCGGGAGTGTGAGGAGCAGCTCAGGGAGCTGCAGGATAAAGAGTCGCTGGTCGCCCAGGTGCGCCAGATGCTGGAGAATAGCGAAGACCGGATTCCCAGCATGGACGAGATTGCGGACAGCCTCTGTGTAACGCCTCGCACCCTGCGCCGCCAGTTGCAGAGTTTCGATACCAGTTACCAGGATCTCCTGACGGAGGTGCTGTGCCAGCGGGCCCAGCACCTGCTGCTGTCTACCAACCACACCGTTGAGGAGATCGCCAGCCAGTTGGGGTATCAGGACCCATCCAATTTCGGCCGCGCTTTCCGTCGCTGGACGGGGCTTTCGCCCAGTGAGTTCCGTCAGCGTGGCTGATTAACCCAAAGTTCACGCAAACTTGATCTGCGCGGTGACAGTGCCTGAGTAAGCGGCCGCTATAATTGCAGAAAGCTATAGCATTGATGAGGGTAATGCATTTGCCGCCCTCTGGAACCTTCGTTATTCTTGAAATCAAACTCTTCGGATGGAGATACTCTATGGCAACTGTTCAAGTGAATATTGGCATTTCAGACCAAGACCGGGAAAAGATCGCCCAGTCTCTTTCCCGCTTGCTGGCCGATAGCTACACCCTGTATTTGCTGACCCACAACTTCCACTGGAACGTGACCGGTCCCCAGTTTCGCACCCTGCACCTGATGTTTGAAGAGCAGTACACCGAACTGGCCACGGCGGTGGATGACATTGCCGAGCGGATTCGTACCCTGGGCTATCCGGCACCGGGTACCTACCGGGAGTTTGCCAAGCTGACCTCCATTCAGGAGCCGGAAGGGGTTCCCTCGGCCACTGACATGATTCGCCAGCTGATCACCGGCAACGAGATTGTGGTCCAGACCTGCCGCGAGGCGTTGCCCCTGGCCCAGGAAGCCAATGATGAGTCAACGGCGTCCTTGATTTCCGACCGGATGAGTGTCCACGAAAAAACTGCCTGGATGCTGCGCAGCATGCTCTGATTTCCTGGTATTGCCTGAACCAAAAAAGCCCAACTGGATGTTGGGCTTTTTTGTTGCTGCGTTCGCTGTAGGGCTGAATGCCTTACTCTGAACCCTCGGCGCACTCGGCTCGGGTCGGGTCGGTTTTACAGCGGGCCTTCAGCATCAGGTTAAGGGCGCGGGGGTCATACACACCTTCATTCTTCAGGGCGACCCGTACGCCTTTCAGCATGCTGTCGAAGCCAGCCGCGTCCATGGGGGTAGGTTCGATCCAGTACTGGTCGGGAATGTCCGCTTCGGCCTGACGCACGAACTCCATGAACTGGTCGAAGTTGTTGTAGAACCAGGTGCGGGACTGCTGGGAGAACTCCGGTGAGAAGCGGTCCTTTTGTACGGTCATCTGGTAGGTCATTTGGGCGAAGGTGAAGGTGTAAACCCCACCGTTGGGCTCAACCCCTTTGTAGAGCTCGAGGGGCTTGTAGGCAATGGCCGGGGCATAGCACACGTCGACACTGCCGTTGTTGAACTTGCCTGCGAAGTTGGAGGTGCTGGAAGGCACCGCGGAGGCGCCCACGTGCTGCACCATGGTCATGGATGACGGATCATAGTCGAAGGTGGCGATCTTCTTGCCCTGGATGGTTTCCACGCTGTGGATCTTACGGTCACGGGTAAACACGTGGATACCGCCGGCGGGCATGAGACCGGCGATTTCATACTTGTCGTTGACCATCAGAGGAGCGGCTTTGGGCTGGGACAGGGTTTCCAGCACGATCTTCAGTTCCGTCGCAGTGGGCAGGGCCCCGACGGCTACCAGGGTAGCGGTGAACTTGTTGAAGTCCCGGGTGCGGATATCGGTGAGCAGCACCGCGTCACACTGGCCGGCACGGAAATCGTTGGCGGCAATGGCTTCGTCCGTGTAGGAGCGCAGCGTGAGGTCATAGCCCCAGGAAAGTGCCTGGGTCCGGATGTTTTTCATTTGGTTGAAGATGGGGCCAGTGGCTCCCAGAGGATCCCAGACGCAGAAGCTACGCTTTTCTGCAGCCGAAACAGTACCAGCGGCGGTGGCTGCTAAAACACCTGCGAGCAAGGATGCAATTGCTTTCCTTTTCATGAGGTTCTCCCAAAGTTTCTTATCGTTGTTGCAGATCAGGACCGATCTGTGGCGCTCAGGCACAGCCTGGACTGCTTCGGCAGAAGGGCTGCCGCACTGCCTGTGCGCAAATGTACGCGAAACTGCGACAGGCAGAAAGCACAGAGTGCACAAAACTGGAACACGGGTGCGAATTTGTGGGGGCGTGGAATGTGCGGAAGCTTTGGATTTAGCAAGGCATTTGGATTTAGCAAGGCATAAAGCAGGAGGACGGATTCAAGGCGCCTCGCCCGGGAACTTCGAGTTGTCCCCGGCGAGGGCTTGGGAGG
>JAJUGC010000015.1 GCA_029268325.1 Gammaproteobacteria bacterium
ACCCGTACCCAGCCTTCCATTAGCACTCGGGCACTACGGCTCATGATGGCCTTGGTAACGGTCCACTCCCCATTCACCAGTTTTGCTTCAGCACCCACGCGCAAGGTTCCAGACGGATGCCCGAAACGCACCGCGTGACGCTCGCCACCACCTGCAGCGAGGTTGACCAGGGTGCCGGGAATCGCTGCGGCAGTACCGATGGCAACGGCGGCCGTTCCCATCATGGCATGGTGCAGCTTGCCCATGGACAGAGCTCGCACCAGCAGATCCACATCCGAGGCTTTTACCTGCTTTCCGCTGGATGCCACATAATCTTTGGGGCGGGTCACGAAGGCTATCTTGGGCGTATGCTGCCTTTGTTCAGCTTCACTGATGTCGTCAATCAATCCCATCGCCAAGGCGCCATAGGCGCGGATGGTTTCAAAGCGCATCAGGGCTTCCACATCGTTGTTGATTACATCCTGCAACTCCGTGCCGCTGTAACCGATTGCTTCCGCATCCACAAAAATAGTCGGGATGCCGGCATTGATCAGGGTGGCTTTTAAGGTGCCGATACCCGGCACTTCCAAATCATCCACCAGCTTACCCGTGGGAAACATGGCCCCCCCGCCCTCACCGTCTCCCT
The DNA here is from genome assembly GCA_029268325.1 of Gammaproteobacteria bacterium. Classification (GTDB taxonomy): domain Bacteria; phylum Pseudomonadota; class Gammaproteobacteria; order Pseudomonadales; family Oleiphilaceae; genus JAEZAA01. Next base: position 626 of record JAJUGC010000015.1, read on the forward strand.
CGTCGGCCGGATCCAGAAACTCCAGTTGCACCTCCGCCGCCGGAAAGGTTACCCCATCCAGTTCGAAGTCGCCGGTTTCCTGCACCTCACCATTGGTGATCGGCACATGGGCGATAATGGTTTTGCCGATGTTTTTCTGCCAGATACGGACTGTACAAATCCCGTTTTCGGGAATCCGGCCCGGATCCACCAAACCAGAGGCAATCGCAAAGGAACCCACTGCCGCAGACAGGTTGCCACAATTGCCGGACCAGTCCACAAAGGCCTTGTCGATGGAAACCTGGCCGAAGAGGTAGTCCACATCGTGATCCGGCTTGTCACTCTTGGCCAGGATCACGGCTTTACTGGTACTGGAGGTAGCCCCCCCCATACCGTCGATTTGCTTGCCATAAGGGTCGGGGCTGCCGATTACACGCAGCAGGAAACGGTCGCGGGCCTCACCGAGCCGCTGGCAGCGCTCGGGCAAATCCTGCAGGCGAAAGAATACCCCTTTACTGGTACCACCACGCATATAGGTGGCGGGAACTTTGATTTGTGCTTTGTGAGTCATTGGTACTCCTGTGGAGCTTCCTTACCTTCTTCCGCCTGGGAAGAAGGATTGTGATAGCAGATAGCCATTAGTCGCCCCCTTTCCTCCCTCTCCCTGGATGGGAGAGGGAATCGGATAGTGCGTTACCATGGAGATTAGGGAAGATTCCCCTAAGCATTGCTTTCCAGGAAGTCCTTCGCGAAACGCTGTAGCACCCCACCCGCTTCATAGATGGAGACTTCTTCCGCGGTATCCAGACGGCAGGTCACCGGCACTTCTACGCACTCACCGTTGCGGCGGTGGATGACCAGCGTCAAGTCACACCCTGGCGCCCGCTCGCCGATTACATCGTAGGTTTCCGTACCATCCAGATCCAGGGTCAGACGGGTGGTTCCCGGCTTAAACTCCAGGGGCAGTACGCCCATGCCGATCAGGTTGGTGCGGTGAATGCGCTCGAAGCCTTCCGCCACAATGGCTTCCACACCAGCCAAGCGTACGCCTTTGGCCGCCCAGTCCCGGGAGGATCCCTGACCATAATCGGCCCCGGCCACAATAATCAGCGGCTGCTTGCGGTTCATGTAGGTTTCAATGGCTTCCCACATGCGCATCACTTCGCCTTCCGGCTCGACCCGGGCCAACGAACCCTGGATCACCTTGCCGTTTTCATCCCGCACCATCTCATTGAGCAGTTTCGGGTTGGCAAAAGTGGCCCGCTGTGCCGTCAAATGATCGCCACGGTGGGTTGCGTAGGAGTTAAAGTCTTCCTCCGGCAGCCCCATTTTGGCCAGATACTCACCAGCGGCACTGTCAGGCAGAATGGCATTGGACGGCGAGATATGGTCGGTCGTGATGTTGTCACCCAACAGCGCCAGGGGACGCATGCCCTTCAGGGTACGCTCTCCTGCCAACGCACCTTCCCAGTATGGGGGGCGGCGGATATAGGTGGACATCGGGCGCCAGTCGTACAGTGGGCTGGCGGCCTTTTCCGCTTTATCCAGGTCAAACATGGGGATGTAGACCTGACGGAACTGCTCCGGCTTCACATAGGACTGGACAATCGCATCGATTTCTTCATCGGACGGCCAAATGTCCTTCAGGCGGATTTCCTTGCCCTCTACGACACCCAATACATCTTGTTCAATATCAAACCGGATGGTGCCGGCAATGGCATAGGCCACGACCAGGGGCGGCGATGCCAGGAACGCCTGTTTGGCATAGGGGTGAATCCGGCCGTCGAAGTTCCGGTTGCCGGAGAGAACGGCCGTGGCATATAGATCCCGGTCGATGATCTCCTGCTGGATCTTGGGATCGAGCGCCCCGGACATACCGTTACAGGTGGTACAGGCGAAACCGACAATTCCGAAACCGAGCTTTTCCAGCTCTGGCAGCAGCCCTGCCTCATCCAGGTAGAGTTCTGCTACTTTGGAGCCCGGCGCAAAGGAGGTCTTCACCCAGGGTTTGCGTACCAGGCCCAGTTCGTTGGCTTTCTTCGCCAACAATCCTGCCGCCACGACGTTGCGGGGGTTGGAAGTATTGGTACAAGATGTGATGGCGGCGATAATGACCGCTCCATCCGGCATCAGGCCTTGGGCTTCCTGTTGGCGGGCCAATTCCAGGTTACCGGCAATGCCTTTGGCTTTCAGGTCAGTGGTCGCCACCCTCGCATGGGGATTGGACGGGCCGGCTATATTACGCACCACGCTCGACAGATCGAACTTGAGCACCCGCTCGTATTCAGCCGTTTTCAACGCATCGGCCCAAAGCCCGATTTGCTTGGCGTAGGTTTCCACCAAGGCAATTTGTTCCGGTTCACGACCGGTCAGGCGCAGGTAGTCGATAGTCTGCTCGTCGATGTAGAACATGGCGGCAGTGGCGCCATATTCCGGTGTCATATTGGAGATGGTTGCACGGTCACCAATGGACAGGCTGGAGGCCCCCTCCCCGAAGAATTCCACATAGGCACCGACCACCCGCTCTTTCCGCAGGAACTCGGTCAGAGCCAGCACGATATCAGTAGCGGTAATGCCAGGCTGGCGCTTGCCGGTCAGCTCTACGCCAACGATGTCTGGCAGACGCATCATGGACGGATGCCCCAACATCACCGTTTCAGCTTCCAGTCCACCCACACCGACGGAGATTACACCCAGCGCATCCACATGGGGAGTATGACTGTCTGTGCCCACACAGGTATCGGGAAAGGCTACGCCGTCGCGAACCTGGATCACCGGAGACATTTTCTCCAGGTTGATCTGGTGCATAATGCCGTTACCGGCGGGAATCACATCCACGTTATCGAATGCAGTTCGGGTCCAGTTGATGAAGTGGAACCGGTCTTCGTTACGGCGCTCCTCAATTTCCCGGTTCTTACGAAAGGCATCCGGGTCATAGCCACCGCACTCTACCGCCAGCGAGTGGTCAACGATCAACTGGGTGGGCACAACGGGATTCACCTTGGAGGGATCTCCGCCTTTTTCGGCAATGGCATCCCGCAGCCCGGCTAGATCCACTAGCGCCGTTTGGCCGAGAATGTCGTGGCAGACCACCCGAGCGGGATACCAGGGGAAGTCCAGATCCCGCCTGCGCTCGATCAGCTGCTTCAGGGAGTCGGTCAGTTTCGCCGGCTCGCAACGGCGCACCAGTTGCTCGGCCAGCACTCGTGAGGTGTAAGGCAAAGTATCATAGGACCCCGGCTTGATGTCCTCCACCGCAGCACGGACATCAAAATAATCCAGCTGGGTGCCGGGCAGTGGTTTACGGTATTGGGTGTTCATGGTGCTCTCTCATCAAAACTGGCTCATCAAAACTGGGGCCGGAACAAGGTGCCCTAAAATAATCTGCCAACATCCTGCAATCCGGGCGGGACAGTTCCAGGCTCCCACCCGTGCTAAGGGACTAATCCAAAGCCCCGCGACACCATCGGCACAACGGGGCCGGTTTCCTTATTGGCGCTCGCCAATGGCTGGAACGGGCCGCGGCGCTTCACCGATATATTCGGCACTTGGACGAATAATGCGGTTGTCCGCACGCTGTTCCATGACATGGGCTGCCCAACCGGTCAAACGGCTGCATACGAAAATAGGTGTAAACAGCTTGGTCGGAATATCCATATAGTTGTAGGCGGAGGCATGGAAGAAATCAGCGTTGCAGAACAGTCTTTTCTCCCGCCACATCACTTCCTCACAGCGTACGGAAATATCGTACAGCTTGGTATCACCCTTGTTCTTGGCCAACTTCTCGGACCATTCCTTGATCACGGCGTTACGGGGATCCGATTCGGAGTAGATCGCATGGCCAAAGCCCATGATCTTTTCCTTGCGGGCCAACATCCCTAATAGGACTTCTTCCGCATGATCCGGGTTTTCCATGCCCTCGATCAGCTCCATGGCCGCTTCGTTAGCGCCCCCATGTAAAGGCCCCCTCAGGGAGCCAATGGCGCCGGTGATACAGGAGTGCATATCGCTCAGGGTGGAGGCACAAACACGGGCCGTGAAGGTGGAAGCGTTGAACTCATGCTCGGCGTACAGAATCAGCGACGCATGCATGACCTGGGTATGCAGCTCCGACGGCTTTTTGCCATGCAGGGTCCAGAGGAACTGCTCGGCAATGGAGTCTGCCTCGGTTTCCACCTCGATACGTTGGCCCTTGTGGCTAAAGTTGTACCAATAGTTGATCATCCCCGGGAACACCGCCAGCAGGCGGTCGGTCACATCCTGTTGCTGCTCGAAGCTGGTTTCCGTTTCCAGGTTCCCCAGCATGGAGCAACCGGTGCGCATTACATCCATGGGGTGGGCAGTTGCAGGAATACGCTCCAGCACTTCTTTCAACGCCTGGGGCAGAGCGCGCAGTCCCTTGAGTTTGGACTTGTAGGCATCCAGCTCGGCTTGGTTGGGAAGCTTGCCCTTCAGAATCAGGTAGGCCACCTCTTCAAACTGACATTGCGCAGCCAGATCCTTTACATCATATCCCCGGTAAGTCAGCCCTGAGCCGGACTTACCCACAGTCGACAATGCCGTCTTACCAGCCACTTGACCACGCAGGCCCGCACCAGTCAGTTGTTTTCCTGCAGCCATGATAATTCTCTCCTGTTATTAATTTTTATAAATCACTCAATAAAGGGATGCTCTCGCAATGAAACCGGCATAGGGCGACGCCTATTTGTTTTTGCCTTCAGCAAACAGCGCATCAAGCTTCTGTTCAAACTCGTGGTAGTTCAGGTAGTCGTAGAGCTCCATGCGCGTCTGCATCATGTCAACCACCTTGCGCTGATCCCCTTCCGCCAAAATGCTCTTGTAGACAGTTTCGGCGGCTTTGCTCATGGCCCGGAAGGCACTTAAGGGATACAGCACCATGGCCACCCCCCACTCGCCCAGCTCTTTGCGGTTCCAGAGTTCGGTTTGCCCAAATTCGGTAATATTCGCCAGAATCGGCACATCCAGGGCCTGGGAGAAGGCGCGGTAATGCTCTTCGGTTTTGACTGCTTCGGCAAAAATCCCGTCTGCACCGGCTTCCACACAGGCTTGTGCCCGCTCGATCGCAGCCTCCAGGCCTTCCTGGGCAAAGGCATCAGTACGGGCCATGATAAAGAAGTTCTCATCCGTGCGGGCATCCACAGCTGCCTTGATACGATCCACCATCTCCTCTTTGGAGACGATTTCCTTGTTGGGGCGATGCCCGCAACGCTTTTGCGCCACCTGGTCTTCGATATGCACAGCCGCGGCCCCGGCTCGCTCCATCTGCTGAATGGTGCGGGCAATGTTAAATGCGCCACCCCAGCCGGTATCAATGTCCACCAGAAGGGGCAAGCTGCTGGCTGACGTGATCCGGCGTACATCCTCCAACACATCGTTCAGGGAGGTCATGCCCAGATCGGGCAAGCCATAGGAGGCATTCGCCACTCCGCCACCGGACAGATAGATCGCCTGATGGCCGATCCGCTCGGCCATCATAGCCGCATAGGCATTGATGGTGCCGACGATCTGCAAGGGTCGGTTTTCCGCCAGAGCCTGACGGAACCGACTACCGGGTGATTGTTGAGAGCCCATAAGCCATTCCTCTTAAATCATGTAGTTAGGTTATCTATTTGAAGTCTTTTCTCAGCATTGCGTCGGGATGCGGCAATGTGCCTTCTCATCAGCAACTCAGCCAGTTCACCGTCCCGGTCTGCAATGGCTTCAACAATCCGCAAGTGCTCGGCCAAGGCCTTCTGTGGGCGTCCTCGGGCGGAGCTAAACCGGTAACGGTACATTCGCACCAAGTGGTACAAATCGCCACAGAGCATATGCTTGAGCTTCTCATTGCGACTGCCCTGGACGATTCGGTAATGGAAGTCGAAGTCCCCTTCACTCTGGTAATAGCTTTGCCCCTGATCCTTTTCGATCTGCAATTGGTGCTGTTCCAGTAACGCCTGGAGCTCGGCGATTTCTTCGTCCGGCATATTTTGGGCCGCCAGCCGGCAGGCCATCCCTTCCAGAGCCTCCCGCACATAATAGAGCTGCACCAGCTCGTCCGCCGAGACCTCGACCACCGTCGTCCCGGAATGGGGCTTGCGTACCACAAGACCTCGCCCTTCCAAGCGCCTAATGGCTTCACGCAGGGGCCCCCGGCTCACTCCGAACATGGTTGAAAGTTCGGCTTCACCAATTTTCTGCCCGGGGCTAAGTTCTCCGTGAACGATGGCGTTCTGGATCTGCTCAAAAACCCGGTCGGCAAGCGTCAACGATGACTCTGTCTTTAACATCGATTGTCTACAAAGTTGATACAGGAGCTACAAACTAAGAGGATAAAGTTTCTATGTCAACCAAATTGTCGACAATAAAGATGAAAAGAATGTAACCAGAGAGAGGGAGAAAGAGAGAAAAAGTAAATAATGGAAAGAGAGCAGCCTCAGTCGCCCGGCACGCGCACGGGCTCAATATTCAAGGCCACCCCAAAACGCTGCAGGATATCCCGCTGTATTTTCCGCGCCAGCTCAATCACTTCACTCCCGCGCCCCTGCCCGGGATTGATCAGGACTAGCGCTTGGCGATCATGGACGCCTACATTACCTTCCCGATAGCCCTTCCAGCCCGCCTGATCAATCAGCCAGCCCGCCGCCAGCTTGTGACGCCCATCGTGCAGTGGATAGTGGGCAATTTGAGGATACTGCTGCTGCAAGTGCTGGAATTGTCGACAGTCGACAATCGGATTCATGAAAAAGCTGCCCACATTGGGAATCAGCTTGGGGTCGGGCAGCTTGGAGCGGCGAATTTCCATCACCGCCTGCATCACCGAGGCCTCTGTCATTTCGGCTCCCCTGCTTTCCAGCACACGGGCAAGATCCCCATAGCCGACCTGAAGCGGCCGGGAGCGATCCAGGCGAAATTCTACGGCCAGAATAATGAAATGCTGCCCATCAGATGTTTTAAACAGGCTGTTACGATAGGAAAACCCGCATTCCGGGTTGGTGAGGGTGCGACATTGGAAAGTACGTCGGTCCAGCACCTCCACCCGAGTCAGAGTGTCCTTGAGCTCCACCCCATAAGCGCCGATATTTTGAACCGGAGCCGCCCCCACCGTGCCGGGAATCAAGGCCAGGTTTTCCAGCCCACGATACCCCCGTGCCACTGTATTCGTCACCAGCTCGTGCCAGTTTTCGCCTGCAGCCGCCCGCACAATACAGGAGCCATCCTCTTGGGGAGTATAGGTCACCCCTTTCAGGCCCAGGTGCAACACTAAGCCGTCAAAGTCCTCCACAAGAATGAGGTTGCTTCCCCCACCCAGCAGTAGAACCGGCAAGTCTCGGGCGCGGGCGAACTCCAATCCCTGCCTTATCTCAGCAATGCTTTGGGCGCAGAGGTAGAAACGAGCTTGAGCCGGCGTCCGCAAGGTCAGCAACGGCGCAAGATCGACATTTTCCTGAACAGGCAGTGATGAATTCACAAAGGGTTACTCAACGGGTACATCAACAAGCACTTCAGGGGGATCACAGGGCATACTGGCGCCTAAAGAAATTCAGCAGGCCCTGGCAGGCGTTATCCACCAGATCCAGCACCAGCTCAAAGCCTTCCCCCTCTCCATAGTAAGGATCAGGAACTTCCCGTTCATTCACACCTTCAGCGAATTCCAGGAACAGTTTCACCTTATGGCGGTGTTCCGGCGGGCTCATTTCCAGCAGATGCTTGAGATTATTCCCGTCCATGGCCAACAAGAGATCGAAGGTAGTGAAGTCTTCAAGGACAACCTGACGGGCACGGAGATGGGACAGGTCATAGCCCCGCTTGGCCGCATATTGCTGAGAGCGCTTATCCGGCGCCTTTCCGGTATGCCAGTCGGCAACGCCGGCGGAATCGATCTGGATTTTTCCGGTTAAACCGGCTTGCTCCACAAGGTGCTCAAAGACGCCGTGAGCCGTCGGTGAACGGCAAATATTCCCCAAACAAACAAACAGCACGCTTGGCACTTTAATCTTCTCCGCACTCAACTTGATTCATCCTCCTCAACTTTCACTTATTCCGCGTTCTATCAAGGCCCGAACGCGCATCAGGTCCGCTTCGGTATCCACTCCCGCCGGCGGCAACTCATCAGCCACAGCCACATGGATCTGTTCTCCATTCCACATGGCACGCAGTTGTTCAAGGCTTTCCGCTTTTTCCTGGGGAGCTGGAGGCCACTGTACAAAGCTTTTCAGCAACTTGACCCGGTAGGCATAGATACCGATGTGACGGTAATAGTCGATACCAGTGGGCATGCCTGACAGGTTTTGCAAATGATGGTCTCGCGGCCAGGGAATCGGTGCCCGGGAAAAGTACATGGCAAAGCCGCGGCTGTTGACCACCACCTTGACCACATTAGGATTGTAGAGCGCGGTCTCATCTTCGATCGGCTCACAAAGCGTCGCGATGCCCGCGGTAGGTTCCGCAGCGAGATTGTGAGCCACCTGGTTAATGACTCTCGGCGGAATCAGGGGCTCATCCCCTTGCACGTTCACAACGATATCGTCAGCGTAATAGCCCAATTTGGAAACGGCTTCTTCCAATCGATCCGTCCCGGAAAGGTGATCCGGTGACGTCATCACCACTTTGGCACCGAACCGTTCCGCCGCATTGAGAATCCGCATATCGTCGGTAGCAATGACGACTTCCCGGGCTTCACTCTGCAGTGCCCGCTCATAGACATGCTGAATCATTGGCTTGCCGGCAATCTCCAGCAAAGGCTTGCCCGGTAAACGGCTGGAGGAATACCGTGCAGGAATGATTACGGAAAATGACATCGTTCTGAGACTCTCTTGAGATTACAGACAAGGCTTGGGTCTGGGATGATACCTATGCACTCTCTCCCCGTGGTAGAGAAATAGAGCGATGTTTAAGCGACTGCGTCGCCCCTCTCCCTTGCCCTCTCCCACGTGGAAAAAAAGAAACAATGCTGCCTGACCACAGCCACAGGATGGGTAAAGATCCAACCTACCAGTTTGGGCTTCAGGCGCCCAAACGTTCGTCGGTGGTCAGAGTACGAGCCTCGGAATCCAACATAACCGGGATGCCATCCCGTACCGGATAGGCCACTGCATCGTTCTTACAAATCAGTTCAGACTTCTCCTTGTCGTACTGGAGAGGTCCTTTACAGAGTGGGCAGACCAAAATCGAAAGTAGCCGTTTATCCATGGTGTTTGCTCGTTTTCCGAATCTGATGGAGTTTTTCCTGCACCTGGTCATAAAACCCGGCATCCAGCACTGCTTCAACTCGCAGTGCATACATATTATCTGTTGCGAACTCGCTGCACTTCACCGCATCCTTGTCGGTCATCACAATTGGCAGCGAGTCGTTAAACTCTAGGTCACTGGGATTGTATCGGTGATGGTCATCAAATGCATGAGGTTCTACTGACAAACCCAGCTGACGTAAGGTCTCAAAAAACCGCTCAGGGTGTCCAATTCCTGCAACGGCATGCACCTTACGCCCTTTCCAACTGGCCAAGTCCTCATGCTTGCCGTCTCGGATCCGCACCATAGCCGTGGGCTGCAATGTCATCTCCCAACAAGGGATATGGGACAAAGCCCGATTTGGCCCATTACAGACCCGAAAGTCCACCTCCTGCAACCGATCCGAGGGCTCCCGCAACGGTCCCGCCGGCAGGCAGAGACCATTGCCGAGTCCTCGTGCGCCGTCCAATACAGCAATTTCCAGGTCACGCCAAAGCTTGTAGTGCTGAAGGCCATCGTCACTAATGATCAGATCAACGTCAGACGAGGCAAGCAAGTGCTGGACCGCTTGCACCCGGATAGGATCGACCACGATGGGGCAATCCACCAACCGCGCTAGCATGACCGGCTCATCACCGGCTTCATCCACAGAACTTTCAGCAGTCACCTGCATGGGATAACTGGAGGCACGGCCTCCGTAGCCGCGGCTGATCACGCCCGGCTTCCAGCCCTGGGCGCGCAAGGCCGTCACCAGGGCGGCTACCAATGGCGATTTGCCCGTTCCACCGACGGTAATATTCCCAACAACAAGTATGGGCACCTCTGGACGCCAGAGCTGGCCTTTTTCCGCCAAAAACCGTGCCCGCCTGCGCCGCACGATGCGCTCGAACAACCAGGCCAGGGGCCGCAAGAGGTTAAGCCATAGGGCTCCCCGGTACCAGTCCCGAACGATTCGCTCAGCCATCATCGCCCGCTATTCGTCCCGAAACTGCATCTGATGAAGTGCCGCATAGTGCCCATTTTTCTGGAGCAGCTCCTGGTGAGTGCCGGTTTCGACAATACGCCCCTTGTCCATCACCACAATCATGTCCGCATTCTCAATGGTGGACAGACGGTGGGCGATCACCAGCGTTGTGCGCCCCTTCATAACCGCTTCCAGTGCGTCCTGAATGTAGCGCTCTGATTGGGTATCCAGGGCCGAGGTGGCTTCATCCAGAATCAGGATAGGAGCATCTTTGAGCAGCGCCCGGGCAATGGCCAAACGCTGACGCTGACCGCCCGACAGGCGCATACCGTTATCACCCACCAGGGTGTCCAATCCGTCCGGGAGGGCTTCAATGAACTCCATGGCATGGGCCGCTTCCGCCGCCTGGCGAATCTGCTCTTCGGTGTAACGGTCACGGGCACCATAGGCAATGTTATTGGCGATCGTGTCATTAAACAGGGTGACCTGCTGGTTCACCAACGCAATCTGGTTCCTTAAGGACGCCAGGCGATAATCCTTCAAAAGCTTCCCATCCAGCAGGATCTCACCGCTGGTGTAATCATAGAAACGGGGGATCAGGTTCACCAAAGTGGACTTGCCACTGCCGGAACGCCCGACCAGCGCCACCGTTTTGCCGGCCGGGATGTGCAGGTTGATATCGTGGAGCACGTCATCGCTGTCGGGCGCATAGCGGAATCTCACCTGGCGAATATCAATCTCGCCTTTCACCCGCTCCACATCAATCACGCCCTGATCTTCTTCCGGCTCCTGGTCGAGATGGTCGAAGACATCGTTGGCCGCCGCGATACCCCGCTGGATAATGGCGTTGATCTCGGTGAGCTGGCGCACCGGCTTGGCAATGGTTGTGGTTGCGGTGATATAGGCAATGAATTCGCCGACGGTCATATCCCCAATGATTTCGGGCGCCAGGGCGATCCACACCAAGCCGGCGATGGACAGAGAAATCAACAGCTGTACCACTGGCGTGTTTAGGGATTTGGTCAGCGCCAGTTTCATACCCTGCACGAGGTTTTTCTCCACCACCGCATGGAACCGCTCGCTTTCGTAGGCTTCACCACCGAAGGTTCGCACTACCCGATAGCCATTAATCGCCTCGGAAGCCACCTGGGTAATATCGCCCATGGAATGTTGGATCCCCTTGCTCAGCCGACGGAAGCGCTTACTGGCATAACTGACCACCAGCCCGATAATCGGGCCGACACTCAGGAAAATGAGGGTAAGTTTCCAGTTGGTGTAGAACATATACCCCAGCAGAAACATCACCGTCAGACCTTCCCGCACGGCAATGGTCACCGCATTGGTCGCGGCACCTGTGACCTGCTCCACGTTGAAGGTAATCCGGGAAACCAGGTGGCCGGCGGAGTTCTGGTCATAAAAGCGGCACGGCAGCGTCAGCATCCGGTCAAACAGCTGCTGGCGCATGGCTTTCACAATATTTCGCGCAACCACCGCAATGTAATAGGTACCCAGGAAGAACCCGAGGCCCCGCAACGCGAACACCCCGATAATCAGCAACGGCACCAACGCCCGATAGCTTTGAGTGGGATTTTGGATGGCCTCAACCACCGGCTCCATGGCCGCCGCCATCAGCGCACTGGCCATGGCAAAGATCGCATTTCCGAGGATACTGAGCGCAAATACAAACCACAGGGGCTTGAGATACCCCAAAAGGCGTTTATAGACCTGCCAATTAGTCATTGCAAAATTGTACCGTTGCCAAATAGCACCGAAAGGGGCCGAAGCCCCTGTGTCATTGATCCGAGTCCGGCTTTTCCGTCGTGATACTTAAATTCACGAAGCCGAGCTGGCCGGCGATGTCCATAGCCCGCACCACATACTGGTGAGCCGCATTGGCATCAGCCGTAATAATGAAAGGAAGACTTGTGTTGCCTTCAGAAATTGCCTGAATAGCACGCTTTAGCGTTTCTGGCTGGTTATTGACCAGCGGACGCTCGTTCACACTGTAGTGACCGTTTTTGTCCACCACCACCTCAATCACCTTCAGCTCCTGCGGGGCAACCTCGCCGCTGGCCTTGGGCAAATCGAGAACCAGCCGGCTTTCCTTGGTGAAGGTGGTAGAGACCATAAAAAAGATCAATAGGATAAACACCACGTCAATAAGTGGCGTGAGATCCACCGTTGCTGTATTGCGAACCCGACGCTTGAACTTCACGACAATCAGGCCCCTTCAATAGTGATTTCACGATCTCCGTGAACAACTTCCACGAGCTTAATCGCTTCCTGCTCCATGGCAACCACCATCTCATCGACCCGCCGCAGGAAATAGCGATGGAAGAACACCGTGGGAATAGCAATGGTCAAGCCTGTCGCCGTGGTGATCAGGGCTTCGGAAATGCCGCCCGCCAAGGGAGCCGCGTTGCCCGCGCCTTCCAACTGCAGGGTGGAGAAAATCTCAATCATCCCGAACACCGTACCCAACAGCCCCAGCAAGGGAGAAATGACACCAATGGTGCCCAGCGCATCCAGGAACCGCTCCAGCTCATGGACGACATGACTGGCCTCGGCCTCAATGCTTTCTTTCATAATATCGCGGCCATGCTTGGCGTTGAGCAGCCCGGCAGCCAGGATTCGCCCAAGCGGGGTGGACTGTTTGAGCTCACGCAGCCGTTTTTGGTTCAGATCCTTATTCTTGATCCAGCCCCACAGATCATTCACAGTCTTGCGAGGCACAATACGGGAAGGTTGCAGGGTCCAAAACCTTTCAATAATGATTGCCAGCGCCACCACAGAGCATAGCAATAGGGGAACCATCACCCAACCACCGGCTTTTAAGACCTCGAACACGCACGATCCTCCTGCAAAAAATTCGTCCCACTTTATCACAAAGGGTTTATTGTCGGTAACTGAGTGTAGACGGTTCTGGGGCTTTCGCGACATCCTCAGGGGTAA
>JAJUGC010000016.1 GCA_029268325.1 Gammaproteobacteria bacterium
CGATAATTTACCGCAAAACGCAGTGATCAAGGTTGTTGGTGTTGGGGGCGGTGGCGGCAACGCGGTTCGCCATATGCTGTCCAATTCCATCGAAGGGGTGGACTTTATCTGCGCCAACACAGACGCCCAGGCGCTGCGTGAACTGGAAGCCAAGGCGGTGATCCAGTTGGGTAGCACCATTACCAAGGGGCTGGGTGCGGGGGCCAATCCGGAAGTTGGCCGTAATGCCGCGATGGAAGACCGCGAGCGTATCGCCGAAACCATCAAGGGCGCAGACATGGTGTTCATCACCGCGGGTATGGGTGGTGGTACCGGTACTGGTGCGGCGCCGATCGTCGCCGAGATCGCCAAGGAAATGGGCATCCTGACGGTAGCGGTAGTGACCAAGCCGTTCCCGTTTGAAGGTGCCAAGCGGATGAAGATTGCGGAAGCCGGCCTCAAGGAACTGGCTCAGCACGTGGACTCGCTGATCACCATTCCCAACGAGAAACTGCTGTCGGTGATGGGCAAGAACACCAGCCTGCTGGAAGCCTTTGCTGCAGCGAACGACGTTCTGCGCGGAGCGGTTCAGGGGATTGCCGACCTGATCATCCGTCCGGGTATGATCAACGTGGACTTCGCTGACGTGAAGACGGTGATGTCCGAAATGGGTATGGCCATGATGGGAACCGGTGTTGGCCGTGGTGAGAACCGTGCTCGTGAAGCTGCAGAAGCCGCTATTCGCAGCCCGCTGCTGGAAGATGTCAACCTGCAGGGTGCCCGCGGTATCCTGGTGAACATCACCGCTGGCGCCGACCTGTCCCTGGGTGAGTTCTCCGAAGTGGGCTCCACGGTGGAAGAGTTTGCATCCGATGCGGCCACTGTTGTGGTTGGGACGGTGATCGATCCAGAGATGCAAGATGAGATCAAGGTCACAGTTGTGGCGACCGGCCTGGGTTACGTTGGAGAGCGCCCCGTGAAGGTGGTGGATAATACGAAAGCGATTGACGGTACAACCGACTATAATCAACTGGATCGGCCAGCCGTGATGCGTAAGCGTACAATGGCGGCGGGGAATGCTGCTCTGGACCGCAGTAAGGCTGTGGGACAAGAGCCCAATGTCGACTATCTCGATATTCCGGCATTCTTGCGTCGTCAGGCAGACTAATAGAGACGAGAGCCATGAATTTGGTGCCTAAGTAAGCAGTTTGATATAATTAGGCACTTTGGCTCCTCACCAGCTGACCCAAAGCGGTAGACATTGAAAATGATTAGACAACGCACTTTGAAAAATACAATTCGGGCGACGGGTGTCGGCCTTCATTCAGGGCAAAAAGTCTATTTGACCCTGAGGCCTGCTCCGGTCGATACCGGCATTGTATTCTGTCGTACAGACCTGGATCCGGTCGTGCAGATTCCGGCCCGAGCGGATGCTGTGGGTGAAACCTTGTTGTGCACGACGCTGGTCAAGGACGGCGTAAAAGTTGCGACAGTCGAGCATTTGATGTCGGCACTGGCGGGACTGGGAATCGACAACTGTTATGTGGACCTGAGTGCGGCTGAAGTGCCGATCATGGATGGCAGCGCCGGTCCCTTCGTGTTCCTGATTCAATCTGCAGGTATCGAAGAGCAAGACAAGCCCAAGAAGTTTGTCCGTATCAAGCGGGAAGTCCGGGTGGAAGAGGACGACAAGTGGGCTGCGTTCCTGCCATTTGACGGTTTCAAGATTTCCTTTGCGATCGACTTTGATCATCCGGTGTTTAAAAGCCGCTCCCAGGAAGCGTCCATTGACTTCTCCAGCACCTCCTTTGTGAAAGAAGTCAGTCGTGCCCGTACCTTTGGCTTCATGCGGGATATCGAGAAACTGCGTTCCATGAACCTGGCCCTGGGGGGAAGCCCCGACAACGCGATCGTCGTGGATGACTACCGGATTCTGAACGAAGACGGTCTGCGCTACGAAGACGAGTTCGTTAAACACAAGATCCTGGATGCGATCGGCGACCTGTACCAGATCGGTAACAGCTTGATTGGCGAGTTCCGTGGCTACAAATCCGGACACGGGCTGAACAACAAGCTGCTGCGCGCCCTGATTGAGCAGCCCGATGCCTGGGAGATCGTAACCTTTGAAGATGCTGCCAAAGCACCAATCTCTTATATGAGGCCGGTTCTGGCGAGTTGATAGACTAGCCCCTGGCTCCTCAGGGGCTAGGTGTCATCGTCCTCTTTGGTATGGCGGGCGAGTGACAGCAATACGCGTTTTAACCCTTCATCCTTTGTTTGCCTGGCTTCTTCTTCAAGAAGCTGGGCATTTTTTTGTGAAATTAAGTTCGCTTTTCGCACCGTCTTTTTCGCCCCAGCCCGTGGGCGGACTTTGACCGACACCTGCTCAATGCCATAGGCCGGCAGTCGGGTCTTTAAAGTCCGGATCAGTTCAGCCTGCACCTGACGCAGGCGTGAGGCCCAAACTCCCGAGTCGGTTAGCAGTAGCAACTCTCCACCACGGACACCCGCGATAGTGACATGCTGCTGCAGTTCAGCCGGCAACAGGGGGGTGACCTGTTTCTGCAGTCGGCTTAGCTGCTCCGACTGAACCAGCAACTGGTGTAAGGGCGAGCGACGGTTGGCCATAAGCCGTTGCAATTTCGCCTTTTCCGTTAGGTCAGGTCCTGCCATGAGTTACTTACCAATCCTCTTTGATTGATTTTTGAACAAATAAGACATACTGTAACATGTTCCGATTATGTCTTGTCCGTAATCTGATACACTAATAAGGGTTTCTATCCATAGACGGCTTGCCTGGCGTTGTGTTTTTGAAAAACGGGCGGCGTAGCCTCGCAGAAAGAAGATTTATCATTGAATGAATATCATACTGGTCAGCCGTAAACATGGTCATGCAAGAACCCTGTCAGTGGGTCGTGGATCTCTGATTACTATCGGAGTCCTGGCGTTGCTGATACTGCTGGGAGCGGGAATGACATTCTACCGCTTGGTGGCTCCCTTGTGGTTTGGCGAAGACTATGCCGCATCCTTGGCCGATCCCACTATTGTGGAGGCCTGGAACCAACGGCTCAATGCCCAGCGGGAAGAAATCAACTCACTGAAACGCCATTCTACTGAACAAATCGATGCCTTGACATTACGCCTGGGGGAGATGCAGGCCCGCTTGATGCGCCTGGATGCCTTGGGGCAGCGCTTGGTGGAAGTCGCCAAGCTGGACCAGGGAGAGTTTAACTTTGACACGCCCCCCGCTCTCGGGGGCCCCATTGAAAGTTACTCCGGGGACTCCTACCGGCTACCAGACCTGACCACATCGCTGGATCAGATCCAGGCCCAAATCGACCATCGGGCGCAGCAGTTAGAGCTATTGAACGACTTGTTCGCCAATCGCCAGTTCGAGGCTGAGCGCTTTATCGCAGGGCGCCCAATCACCAGAGGCTGGCTGTCTTCCCACTTCGGTTACCGTACGGATCCATTCTCGGGGCGTCGGGTCTGGCATGCGGGCGTCGACTTTGCCGGTAAGGAAGGGAGTGACGTGATTGCGGTTGCCGCCGGGGTGGGGACCACTGCGGGTAAGCGTGGGGGCTACGGCTGGCTGGTGGAAATCAACCATGGTGGTGGGCTGGTAACCCGCTATGCCCATTGCAAGGAGCTGCTGGTCAAGGTGGGCGACATTGTCCAGAAAGGGCAGTTGATTGCCTTGATGGGCAGCACGGGCCGCTCCACCGGGCCCCATGTGCACTTTGAAGTATTGAAGAACGGCCGCCAGGTGGATCCGATCAAGTATATCAATCGTGCCAGCCGCTAGGGGCTGGCAAGTCGCCACGGAGCCGGTCGGGATTTCGGACAGGCTCGGGTAGAATTCGGTATTTCGGACACGGAGTTGACGGCCAGGACACCTTGCCCCGGCCCGCTGGCCGGCATCTTCTCTTTATCCCGCCCTGAGGTTGGGGTTAGAATGTGGCGCTGTGCTGCATATGTGACCCCTCCAATGTACCGGATCGCAGGCAGTACGTATTGAAGCTTGTGAGTCCCAGGTAGCAATCAAGAGTTTATGCGGAGCGCCCCCGGCAAAAGAGGAAGAGCGCTGTCCAGGAAGGGGCTTGCTCGAGAGCCGGTGCTGTTGTTTTGACGAGACCTCGCTGGATAGCAAAGCTCGCCCACCGGATAATTCCTGATAATCAAAGGCTCGAAGAGCTGTAAAAAGCTGGAAAGGTATGTTTGCTAATATCGCCAAGAAGATCTTCGGAAGTAAGAACAGCCGTGAATTGAAGCGAATGGGTAAGATCGTCAAGCAGGTCAACGCGCTTGAGGAATCCATCGCAGCTCTGGATGAACAGGCACTTCGTGGCAAAACGGCCGAATTCAAGGAGCGCCTGGCCAAGGGGGAGACGCTGGAAGCCCTCCTGCCGGAAGCGTTTGCGGTCGTGCGTGAGGCAGCGAAGCGAGTGCTGGGTATGCGGCACTTCGATGTGCAGTTGATTGGTGGGATCACGCTCCACGAAGGCAAGATTGCCGAAATGCGTACCGGTGAAGGTAAAACACTGATGGCAACCCTGCCGTGCTACTTGAACGCCTTGACCGGCCGGGGCGTGCACGTGGTTACGGTGAACGACTACCTGGCTCAGCGCGACGCCAAATGGATGGGCCAGGTCTATGAATATCTTGGCCTGAAGGTCGGCGTGATCCTTTCCGGCCAGGACGCTGAAACCAAGCGTGCCGCCTACGGGGCTGATATCACCTACGGTACCAACAACGAGTTCGGCTTTGACTACCTGCGCGACAACATGGCCTTTAGCATGGCCGACAAAGTGCAGCGTGGTCTCTACTTTGCCATTGTGGACGAGGTGGACTCTATCCTGATCGACGAGGCTCGGACCCCGCTGATTATCAGTGGGCCGGCGGAAGACAGCTCCGAGCTCTACAAGAAGATCAACGAACTGATTCCCAAGCTGACCCGTGCCGAAACGCCGGAAAAAGACCAGGAGCCGGAAGGGGACTATCTGGTCGACGAGAAGACCCGCCAGGTCGAGCTGACCGAGCAGGGGCATGCCAAGATCGAGCAACTGTTGACCGAGCAGGGGCTGCTGGCCGAAGGCGACAACCTCTATGCCGCCAACAACCTGGGCCTTCTCCACCACGTCTATTCCGGGGTACGGGCCCATGCCCTGTTCCATCGCGATGTGGACTATATCGTGCAAAACGACCAGATCGTGATTGTGGACGAGCATACCGGCCGTACCATGCCGGGGCGGCGCTGGGGTGAGGGCCTGCACCAGGCCATCGAGGCCAAAGAAGGGGTGCGGATCCAGAATGAATCCCAAACCTTGGCGTCCACAACCTTCCAGAACTATTTCCGGTTGTATGAAAAACTGTCCGGGATGACCGGGACGGCCGATACCGAAGCCTACGAGTTCCGCCAGATCTATGGCCTGGACGTGGTGGTTATTCCCACCAACAAGCCGGTGCAGCGGATCGACTATAACGACCTGGTCTACATGACCATGGAAGAAAAGTTCCAGGCGATTATCGACGACATCAAGGAGACGGTGGCCCAGGGGCGTCCGGTGCTGGTGGGTACCGCGTCGGTCGAGGCTTCGGAGCTGCTGTCTAACGCACTGAAGAAGCAAGGCGTCAAGCACAATGTGCTGAACGCCAAGTACCACGCCCAGGAAGCCCAGATTATCGCCCAGGCCGGCCGGCCGGGAGCGGTGACCATTGCTACCAACATGGCGGGGCGGGGTACCGATATTGTGCTCGGCGGTAACTGGGAAGCGGAAGTTGCAGAGCTGAAAGATCCCACACCGGAGCAGATCGAGGCCATCAAGGCTGAGTGGCAGCGTCGTCACGACGCGGTGCTGACGGCCGGTGGCCTGCATGTGATCGGTACCGAGCGCCATGAATCCCGCCGGATCGACAACCAGTTGCGGGGCCGTGCAGGGCGTCAGGGGGATCCGGGCAGCACCCGTTTCTACTTGTCGCTGGAAGACAACCTGATGCGGATCTTTGCTTCCGACCGGGTCAAGAACATTATGCAGGCCCTGGGGATGCAAAAGGGCGAGGCTATCGAGCACCGCATGGTCAGCAACGCCATCGAGAAGGCCCAGCGCAAGGTCGAAGGGCGTAACTTCGATATCCGTAAGTCGATTCTTGAATACGACGATGTGGCTAACGACCAACGTCGTGTGATTTACGAGCAGCGCAATGAAATTATGGCGCAGGATGATATCTCCGAGGTGATTACCGCCATCCGGGAGGATGTGGTCAACGAGGCGATCAGCCAGTTTGTGCCGCCGGAAAGCCTGCCCGAGCAATGGGATATCCCGGGGCTGGAGAAGCACCTGGAGTCGGAATTCAACATCCAGTTGCCGGTTCAACAGTGGCTGGATGAAGACGACAGCCTGTACGAAGAGCCGATGCGGGCCCGGATCCTGGAAGAGATCGTCAAGGTCTATCAGGAAAAAGAGGAGCTCGTCGGCGCCGAGGTACTGCGCACGGTCGAGAAGCAGGTGTTCCTGCAAGTGCTGGATACCCTGTGGAAAGAGCACCTGGCGAATATGGACTACTTGCGCCAGGGCATCCACCTGCGCGGCTATGCCCAAAAGAACCCCAAGCAGGAATACAAGCGGGAAGCCTTCCAGTTGTTCCAGGGCATGCTCAACAGCATCAAGCATGACGTGGTGCGCATTATCAGCCACGTGCGGGTGCAGCGTGAGGAGGAGATCCAGGAAATGGAGCGCCAGCGGCGTGAAGCCCTGGAGCGCCAGTTGCAGAGTGCCCAGGCCCAGCACGAGGCGCAGCCCGGCATGGAGCAGGAGGCAGAGCAGCAAGAGGCCCCAGCCCCGGCCCAGCCGTATGTGCGCGAGGGACGCAAGATCGGTCGGAATGATCCTTGCCCCTGCGGTTCCGGCAAGAAGTACAAGCAATGTCACGGACGGATCGAGTAACTCCTCCAGGACATTGGTCTGCCCGAGTGAGGCACCGGACAGGCTGACACAAAACGTTTTTCGGTGGAGCGGTGTTTCGGCCCTTGGGTTCGGAAGACCGCTCCCGTCGTCTTTGACCTTGGTTTTAGCGGAGAGACAGACTTATGGCGGTCGGTTTGGCACCCTTGCCCGATTTCCATTCTATTGAGGGCGTTCGTATCGGTGTTGCAAGTGCCGGTATCAAGACGCCCGGCAGAAAGGACCTGGTGTTGTTCGAGTTGGCGGAAGGCACGCAGACGGCTGCGGTCTTTACCAAAAACGCCTTTTGTGCCGCGCCCGTCGTGTTGTCTCGACGTCACCTGGCTGCCGCTACTCCCCGTTACTTTCTGGTGAATACCGGTAATGCGAATGCGGGAACCGGCGAGCCTGGCATGGCCCATGCTGAAGCCTGCTGCCGCCGGGTGGCCGAGCTGGGTGGGGTGGATAGCGCGCAGGTGCTGCCGTTTTCCACGGGCGTGATCGGTGAACCCCTGCCCGTGGAGAAGATCGAAAACGCCTTGCCGGCTGCGTTTGACAACCTGCAGGAAAATGCCTGGGCCCAGGCGGCGGAAGGCATTATGACTACCGACACCCTGCCCAAGGGCGCCACTGCGGTGGTGGAGGTTGATGGTCAAAAAGTGCATATCTCCGGGATCAGCAAGGGTGCCGGTATGATCAAGCCCAATATGGCTACCATGTTGGCCTATGTGGCTACGGATGCGCGAATTGGGCGGGATTTGCTGCAAAAGTTGCTGGTGGAGGCGGTAGAAGGCTCCTTCAACCGGATTACCGTGGATGGTGACACCTCCACGAATGACTCCTGCATGCTGGTGGCTACCGGCCGGACGGCGGCGCCGGAGTTCACAGAAGCGAACCGGGAGCTGTGGGCACCTTTTGACAAGGCGCTGAAACAAGTTTTCCTGACCTTGGCCCAGGCCATTGTGCGGGATGGGGAAGGGGCAACCAAGTTCATTGCCGTGGAAGTCAACGGTGGCGCTACCCAGGAGGAAGCCCTGGACGTGGCCTATACCATCGCCCATTCGCCTTTGGTCAAGACCGCGTTGTTTGCCAGCGACCCCAACTGGGGCCGGCTCCTGGCGGCCATTGGGCGCGCCAATGTGCCGGATCTGGATGTCTCCCGCATTGATGTGTATCTCAATGACACCTGCATCGCCCAGGCTGGCGGACGTGCTCCCAGCTATACCGAGGCCCAGGGGCAGGCGGAAATGAACAAGGAAGAAATCAAGATTCGGGTGGAGCTGAAGCGGGGAGCAATCTCCGAAACTGTCTGGACCACCGACCTTTCCCATGAGTACGTGCGTATCAACGCCGAATACCGTACCTGAGATCTGATGGCTACCATGATTCATGTCGTCGCTGCGGTGATTCGCCGCGGCGATGACGCTGTTTTGATTGCAAAACGTCCGGCCCATGTACACCAGGGTGGGCTCTGGGAGTTTCCGGGTGGAAAGTTGGAGCCGGGGGAAACTCCCTTTCAGGCCCTGGCGCGGGAACTGGCCGAGGAACTAGGCATCGGGCTGCCGGTGTCGCCCCGCAACCGTCCGTTGATCCAGGTCGACCATGACTATGGAGACAAGCGGGTTTTTCTGGATGTCTGGTCGGTTCAAGACTTTACCGGCACACCCCAGGGCCAGGAAGGCCAAGCAGTTACCTGGGTAGCTCCCGAACAGCTGCCCAACTACGAGTTTCCCGCGGCCAACCTGCCCATTGTCCAGGCGGCCCGACTGCCGAACCGCTATCTCATTACGGGTAGATTCAGCTCCCAGGCGGACTTTGAGCAGCGGCTACGCCGCGCGCTCTCTCAAGGAGTGCAATTGGTGCAGTTGCGTGTGCCGGGAGCGGATGAGGCGGAACTGGAGCCTTTGGTACGCTCGGCCCTGGCCCTGTGTCACAATGCCGGCGCCAAGCTGTTAGTCAATGGGAATCCGGACTTTGCCCAGCGTTTAGGGGCTGATGGCGTCCACCTCAGTGGCTCCCGTCTGCGCCAGTTTCATGAGCGGCCACTGCCGGAAGGCTTTTGGGTGGCAGCGTCCTGTCATGATCCGGAGGAGCTGGCCCTGGCCCAACATCTCGGCGTTGATTTTGTGGTCCTGTCGCCAGTCAAGGAAACCCTCTCCCATCCGGGCCAGGCGAGCATTGGCTGGGAGTGTTTTGCAGACTGGGTTCGCTATACCAATGTTCCCGTGTATGCGCTAGGAGGGTTGGATGAGTCGGATCTGGAGCAGGCGCATTTGCAGGGTGCCCAGGGCATAGCGGCAATCCGGGCCTGGTGGCCGGACTAACCGCCGGGCCAGGTATAGAATACGCCAGTTGAAATCAGGGAACCTTTGACAGACGGAGGAGTGCAATGGCTGAGCTGACCCACCTGGATGACCAGGGTGCGGCGAACATGGTGGATGTTTCCGGTAAGGACATTACCACACGTGAGGCCCGGGCAGAGGCCTACGTGGTGATGAAGCCGGAGACCCTGTCACTTCTCTCTGAAGGCCGACACAAGAAGGGTGATGTCTTTGCCGTAGCTCGGATTGCTGGCATCCAGGCCGCCAAGCGTTGCTGGGAGCTGATCCCCCTGTGCCATCCTTTGATGTTGAGTACTGTGAAGGTTTCCCTGGAAGCCCAGCCGGAACAGTCGCGGGTGCGGATTGAGGCGTTCTGCAAGCTCGACGCCAAGACAGGGGTGGAGATGGAAGCGCTGACTGCGGCAACAGTGGCCGCCCTGACCCTGTACGACATGTGCAAGGCTGTGGACAAGGGCATGGTGATTACCGACGTCCGGTTGCTGGAAAAGCGCGGTGGACGCAGTGGTCAGTGGCAGGTGCCCGGTGGGGCTGCCGAGTAGATTCGCTTTGATTGTGGCTGTAATCCCTGCCCCCATCACGCCCTTCCAGGATTCGTCGCGAGCCTTAAGCCGAAAATTTCGGCATCCCGACTGAATTAATGCGCCAGCCATGGAGTCCAACCGGATAGGTGGAATTATAGATGCCGCTCCTGGCCCCTTTTGCTAAAATTGCGCCTTCATTAAAGTCCGAGGTGTAGTCGTGTCCATCCGCTATGTTGCGAGCTGTCGTTTGCCGACGCCTTTCGCCGTTTTCGATATGCACGGTTTTGAGGAAGAAGGGACTGGCAAGGAGCATATTGCATTGACGCTGGGTGATATCGGTAATGGGGAGCCTGTGCTGGCCCGTACCCATTCCGAATGCCTGACCGGTGATGCGCTGTTTAGTATGCGTTGCGACTGTGGTTATCAGTTGAAAGAGGCTTTACGCTCCATTGCGGAAGAAGGGCGTGGGCTACTGCTGTATCTGCGTCAGGAAGGCCGTGGCATCGGGCTGCTCAACAAAATTCGGGCCTATCACCTGCAGGACCAGGGTGCCGACACGGTGGAGGCCAACGAGCAGTTGGGGTTTGCCGCGGACCTGCGGGATTACAGCATGTGCCGGTATATGCTCTCCCACCTGGGCATCAGCAAGCTGCGCCTGATGACCAACAACCCCCGGAAAGTGGCGGCACTGCAAAGCTATGGCGTGGATATTGTGGAGCGGGTGCCCTTACAGGTGGGCCTGAATCCCCATAACCGCCATTACTTGGCAACCAAGGCGGGCAAGCTTGGGCACATGATGCTCGTCTCCCACCAAGACGACGACTGATTGACCGGTCAGTTAGAGGATTCCAGTCAAAGGGCTCCTGGCTAGGGAGCCCACTCATCCAAGAGCTTGGCCGGCGCTGCCGGCACTGGCTGCCTTCAAGTTCAGCGCCTGCAGTCTTTCCTGGATCTGACGCAAAATGCCTGCGCTATCCAGCCCCACATCCTGATGCAATTGTGAGGGCTTGCCGTGTTCGATAAAGCTGTCCGGCAGGCCGATGTGCAACAAGGGCATGATGATGCCATTGGTTGCCAGAAACTCGCCAACACCGCTGCCGGCCCCGCCCATCAGGCTGTTTTCTTCCACAGTGACGATCAGTTCGTGGCGTGAGGCCATCTCCAGGATCAGCTCTTCATCCAGGGGTTTGACAAAGCGCATGTCCACCAGGGTGGCACCCAGACTTTCCGCAACTTCCAGACTCGGCGTGACCATGCTGCCAAAGGCGAGGATGGCCACCTGCTTGCCGGACTTCAGAACCCGCGCCTTGCCGATGGACAGGGCCGTCATTTCCTCTTCGATCACCGCCCCAGGCCCGGTACCTCGGGGGTAGCGCACGGCGGCAGGGCCTGGATACTGATAGCCGGTATAGAGCATCTGGCGGGTTTCGTTCTCGTCGGAAGGGGCCATGATGACCATGTTGGGAATGCAGCGCAAAAAGCTGAGATCGAAGCTGCCGGCATGGGTGGGGCCGTCTTCGCCGACCAGGCCTGCACGGTCAATGGCAAAGAGAACGTCCAGGTTCTGGATGGCTACATCGTGAATCAGCTGGTCATAGGCCCGTTGCAGAAAGGTGGAGTAGATCGCCACCACCGGCTTGGCGCCGTCGCAGGCCAGTCCCGCCGCCAGGGTGACCGCATGCTGTTCGGCGATCGCCACATCGAAATAGCGCTCTGGGAAGCGCTCGGCGAAGGCCACCAGGTCGGAGCCTTCTTTCATGGCCGGGGTGATGCCCACCAGGCGCGGGTCGGCCTCCGCCATATCGCATAGCCATTGGCCGAATACGTTGGAATAGCGGGGCTTGGGAGCCTGCACCGGGGCCAGGTTGACCTTGGGGGCCGGTTCGATCTTGTTGATGGCGTGATAGCCGATCGGATCCTGTTCGGCGGGCGCAAAACCTTTGCCTTTCTTGGTCACCACATGCAGGAAGCGAGGGCCGCTCAGTTCCTTCATGTTTTCCAGGGTGCTCAGCAGGGTGGGCAGGTCATGGCCATCAATGGGGCCGATGTAGTTGAAGCCGAGCTCCTCAAAGAAGGTGCCCAGCGAGACCACCATGCCTTTGACATGCTCTTCGGTCTTGCGAGCCAGTTCCATCAGGTGAGGGCTGCCCTGCAGGGCCTTCTTGCCGCTGTCGCGCACATGGTTATAGGCCTTGCTGGACAGGATGCGCGCCAGGTAGTTGGAGAGTCCACCCACGTTGTTGGAGATGGACATATCGTTGTCATTCAGGATCACCAGCAGGTCTGACTTGATATCGCCCGCATGGTTGAGAGCCTCAAAGGCCATGCCGGCGGTCAGGGCGCCGTCACCGATCACGGCAATGGCCTGGCGCTGCAGGCCTTGCATCTTGGCGGCAATAGCCATGCCCAGGGCGGCACTGATGGAGGTGCTGGAATGGCCAACGCCAAAGGTGTCGTATTCACTTTCCGCCCGGCTGGGAAAGGCAGCCAGGCCGCCCTTTTGCCGGATGGTCGGCATTTGCTCCCGTCGGCCGGTCAGGATTTTGTGAGGGTAGGCCTGGTGGCCCACGTCCCATACCAGGCGGTCGTCCGGGGTGTTGAAGACGTAGTGCAGGGCAATGGTCAGTTCCACGACGCCAAGGCCGGCACCGAAATGGCCCCCGGACTGTCCGACGCTATAAAGCAGATAGGAGCGCAACTCGTGAGCAAGTTGCGGCAACTGCTCTTCCGGCAACAGGCGTAGCTGGGCTGGAGTGTCAATCCGGTCCAGTAGGGGCGTATTGGGACGGCGAGTCGGAATTTCTTGGAATACGTGTCTTTGATACATCCGCTTTATCGAACCCTCGGCAAAAACTGCGCAATTATATGCGATGTTGATGGGATGAGCACCGCCAAGGCGGTTCCTCGTCGTCGAGGCCCATCTTGTCCCACCGCCTGTCTGGTGAGCCCGGCAAAATCCTTCTGGCGGGCCATCCGTGTCTCTTAGGCTTGCCGGAAGGTTCCGGCAGGGGCGTTGCCCGGCAGCCTAGAATGGTCTCTCAATGATATAGTCGCAGACTTGGCTCAAGCGGCTGCTGAGAATGCCAGCGCTCTGCAACTCGGTAAGTGCCAGGTCATGTAGCTGGCGCGCCTTTTGTTTGGCGCCTTCCAGTCCCAGCAGGGCCGGATAGGTGGGCTTGCCGCGGGCAATGTCCGCACCTTGGCGCTTGCCCAGGGTTTCCGTGTTCGACTCAATATCCAGAATGTCGTCCTGGACCTGGAAGGCCAGGCCAATGGCCCTGGCAAAGCCGGCGAGCGGCTCCAGCTTGTCGCGGGTAGTCACCCCTGCCGACAAGGCGCCCAGCAAGACGCTGGCTTCGATTAAGGCACCGGTCTTGAACAGGTGCATGGTTTCCAGTTCTGCCAGACTCAGCTGTTTACCCACCGCGCCCAGGTCGATGGCCTGGCCGCCGACCATTCCCCGGCTGCCGCAGGCTTTGGCCAGAGTGCGGACCATTTCCAGCTGGACTTCGGGCGCCAGATGACTGCCGCCTTGGGTCAGGGTTTCAAAGGCCAGGGCCTGCAGGGCATCCCCCGCGAGAATCGCCGTGGCTTCGTCGAAAGCCCGGTGCACGGTGGGCCGGCCACGTCGCAGGTCGTCATCGTCCATGGCCGGCAGGTCATCGTGGACCAGGGAGTAGGCATGGATACACTCGACCGCACAAGCCGCCGGCGTGGCCCGGAGCGGTTCGGCCCCAAAGGCTTCGGCGGTGGCATAGGCCAGAATGGGGCGGATGCGTTTGCCACCTTCCAGCAGGGCATAGCGCATGGCCTGGTGCAG
>JAJUGC010000017.1 GCA_029268325.1 Gammaproteobacteria bacterium
CCCCACCCTGACACCCAACGACAAGGACGGCTGCGACGTCCGCGCGATCCGTCCCCGCCCTGAACGGCGGGGCTTGTCGCGCACCAGGTCACCGCTTGCGGTTTCCCATGGGCGGACGTTTTACCCAGTCTAGACATTGCACGTCTAAAACTTAGACAAAAATTCTCTCAAAGATACTGCATAAAAACGAGCCCCAGAGAGGATTTAGGCACATTTAATTTCGAGCAAATACTCTAGAATTCAATTACTAAGCGTCACCTACGCCACTCTTATGGGCTGTCCTGTCCCCCGCGGCCCCCCACGCGTACAATGGAACTAGCGGCCCTTGGCTGGCCAATAAATTCCCGTGACTCTGGAGATCAACCATGCCGATCGGTTTTTCCCTTACCTCCAATTGGGGCAAGGAAATCCATCGTGGCTACGATGAATTTGGTGCCATTCGCGTCTTCGACGACGGCAACAAACTCTACCTCAGCTTCGATTCGATCCACGAACAAAGCTGCCAGCACAAGGCCCAGCCCCACCGCCTGATGCACGAGTATACCCGGGCCATGCTCACCCCCCTGGTCTATCATCAACCCCGCCATGTCACCATGTTGGGACTCGGCGGCGGCTCCCTACTCCATTGCCTGCATCACGGGTTTCCTGAAATCCGCTTTCAAATCGTGGAGCTACGTCCGGATATCGTGAGCATCGCCCGCCAGATCTTCCGGATTCCCGAAGACGAGCGGGTGGATATCCAGGTTAATGATGCCGGCCTGTTCCTGGCGGAGGCTCCCGCGTCCTGTACCGATTTCCTGCTGTGCGACATTTACCATGCCGAAGGCATGGATGCCCAACAGGCCCAGTTCCGCTTTATCCGCCACTGCCACCGGTTGCTGACGGACGATGGCTGGATCGCCATCAACTACAGCCATCACAGCGAGTGCCCACCGGAAGTGCTGTCCTTTATCGCCGGACACTTCAGCAACATCCGGATCTGCACGGTGAGTAGTGGCAACCGCATCCTGACGGCGAGCAAGCGCGCTCTGGTATTGAACGAGAAGGAAGCCCTGCTGCGGGGCAAGGCGCTGAATGACTTGTTAGGCTACCCGCTGACCAAGTACCTGAAGCGGGCGAAGAAGATCAGTTGAGGGTGGCTGCTGGTTCGGGCCCCAAAATCAGGGGAAGGGCGTAAGTTCTCAGGCCTGTAAGAGGATTCGTGCTGGACCGATAGGCCGGGCCCTCACCCCCTCTCCCCAGAGGGAGAGGGGAGTTGGTTCAGAGTTGGTTCTGCACGGCCTCTGAATAGTAGAAGCTTTCCAGGCGGGCCCGCAGCCTCTCTTCCAGATAGCCATTGCGATGCAGCAATTCCGCGATACGGGGCGCGAAGGCCTCCGCCTCGGTCAGAATCATGGCATCTGTGACCCCCATCTCCTCAAGAAGTACCGACAGGGGCTGGTCGCCATACTTCTTGAAGAAGCCATCCACCACCACCTGGCAGCAGTGACGGAAGTGCTCGGTCTTGCGGTACTTCAACCAGAACTCATAGCCCAGCACCACGAATTCGCTAAGATCCAGCGTATCGATTCCCTTCTGGAAGTGCTTCATCTGCTTGTTTTCGATGGCATCCCAGAAATCCATGATGGTGCCTTTCAAGGCCTGGTCGGACAGAGTCTCATTGAGGAAGGTCTCGCTCTGGCGGATAAAGAACGCCATGTTCTTGCCGATAAAGCTGAGCAGGCTGGCTTCCAGATTGGCCTCCAGATCCGGAGCGGCCTTGTCCACCATTTTCTTGCCGAACTTGAACATGGCCGACACACCGGGAATATTGCTGCCGATCACATTGGTCTTGGACAGGTATTGCACGATCCCCTGGTAGAGGATCTTGGACACCAGCTCCGCATACACCGGATGCCCCAGCAACTGGCTCACCACCCGCTGGCGGTGAGATTTGAGGCTTAGCAGTTTCTCCACAAACTCCTCGAACTGCCGGGCCGTCATGATCTCCTTCAGCCTGGTGTCACGGTGGGCCTTGGAGTTGTACACCAAGTTGGCCATGTCACCGGCCAGTTCGGTCACGCCGCCGGAAATTTTGAGATCCACCACGTTCCGCTGGATCACCCCCATCACCTGCTCGGGCGTTACCCAGTCGTTCAGGGTCACCTTCTGCAAGGTCTTCAGGAAAACTGCCACTTCCGTACGGATCTCCTGGATAAAACGCTCTCCTTGAAAGCGTTGCAGCTCATGCTGCAAATGAAGCTCCAGCAGAGTTTGCGCCAGGGGCTTGACTGAAGCCTTGGCTTGAGCGGGCTCGGCGGCTTTACGGGCCTTGCCGGACTTGGCCGCCGCAGGCTTTTTTGCCTTGTCTTTGCCAGTGGTTGCAGCTTTGGCAGAGGTTGCCGCCTGGGTCTTGGAAGGGGCTTTCCCTGTAGAAGCTTTGCCTTTGGCTGTTGAGTCCGCCTTGGGGATGGCTTTGCTCTTTGACGTGCTGGTTTCCCTGGTGGTGCGTTTTTGGCCCTGAGCCATTGTTGTTCTCTCCTTCAAAAAGCGGCTCCATATCCGCTGCGCCACTCATGGCGGGCAGCCTTCGGAAAGTAGTGGGGCATTCACGAATAGAGGCTGTCTCGCCCCTGAAGTCAAGCCATGATGACACAGATTGTGGCTCATGCATTCAGTTTCGAGAACAGCCTTTGGTAGATTAGCGCACCTGGCGCCCTGCACGTCCCCCTTATGCCGGAAGCATGGCCTCCAGCTTGGGTGGCAGGGAGTAGCGCAGGATACGCTTGACCACGGTGGAGAACTGCTCGGTGAAGGTGCCGGTATTGTAGTGCAGGCCATACTTCTTACAGATGGCTTCCACCCGGGGCGCCATTTCCGCGTAACGGTGTGACGGAATATCCGGATACAGGTGGTGCTCGATCTGATAGCTCAGGTGCCCGCTCATAATGTGCAACCAACGCCCACCCGTGAAGTTACTGGAACCCAGCAACTGGCGGTAATACCAGTGACCGCGGGTCTTGTTCTCGCACTCTTCCTCGGTGAAGGTCTGGGCCTGCTCGGTGAAGTGGCCACAGAAGATGACCGCCGAGGCCCAGACACTACGCCCAACGTTGGCCAGGGCATTGCCGAGCAGCACCTTGGGGGCGAAGGGGCCTGCCAGCGCCGGGAAGACGACGTAGTCCTTCATCACCTGCTTGGAAATCTTGCGGGCATAGCTCTTGATGAACGGCAGCTTCTCCCGCCAGGTGACTTCCTTGTTTTCCAGCTTTTCCACTTCCAGCTCGTGGATTCCCACTCCCCATTCGAACAGCAGGCTCAGAGCAATGAAATAGCTGAACTGGAACAAATAGCGGGGGCGCCAGGGCGTATCATTGGAAAGCCGCAGGATGGCGTAGCCATAGTCCCGGTCCTTGCCGATGATATTGGTGAAGGTGTGATGCTCATAGTTATGGGTCTTGCGCCAGGAGTCGCCGTCGCACACGTTATCCCATTCGTAGGTCTGGGAATGCAGGTCCGGGTCGTTCATCCAGTCGTATTGGCCGTGCATCACGTTGTGGCCAATCTCCATGTTTTCCAGGATCTTCGCCGTGGTCAGCATGCCCACTCCTACCGCCCAGGTAATGGGATTCAGACTAAAGTGGATCAGGGTACGGCCTCCGATTTCCGCCCAGCGCTGCTTGCGGATAATGTCACGGATATAGTCTGCATCCCGCTGCCCCAGATCGGCCAGCACTTCCTGACGCAGAGCTTCCAGCTCCTGCCCCAGGGCCTCCAGCTCTTCCGGACTCAGCCGGCGCGATTTGCCATGGGCCTGTCCTGCCAACTCCTGGCCGGTAGCAACAGGTTTCCCTTCCGGTTTGCTTCCTTTGAAATTCCAGCGCATCGTCATTAGAGTGCTACCTCCACTTTACCTTGTGGGACCGATATACAGGTTTGAATCGCTTCATTTTCCGCCAGTGAAACCTGCCCGGTGAGCAGGTTGCGCACCGCGCCCGACTTCTTGACGCACTTGCACTCGTGACAGATTCCAGTGCGGCAGCCGTATTTGGGCTTCAGCCCCGCCGACTCCGCCAGCATCAGAATGGTTTGGCTACCATCCGCCTCCGCTTCCACACCGGCCTTGCTAAAGAAGACCTCCCCGCCCGTCTGCTCAAGGGCATTCACATCCAGGCGAACTCCAAAGCTCTCCTGGCGGATATGGTCCGCTGTGACACCTTGGGCTTCCAACAGCTCACGGGCCACTTGCATGAACCCACCCGGGCCACACAGGAATACCTCCCGTTCAGCGGCATCTGCACAGCGGCTCGCCAGTTGCTCGGCGTTGATCAGCCCTTCCGTGTCGGTGTGCACCACCTCCAGCTTGAAGTTGGGATACTGATCCGCCAGGGACTGCAGGGCCTGGGCGAAAATCACCTCGTCCGGGTTACAGCAGTAATACAACAACTGAAAATCCCGTTCCGGGGCCTGGGGCAAGTGGGTGGTCAGCATCGACATCATGGGGGTGATGCCGCTGCCGGCCGCCAGGAACAGCACCTTCTGGGCCGGGGTCTGCTCCAGGGTGAACTCACCATCTGCCTGACCAATACGGACGATATCCTCCGGCTGCAGGTTGTCGAACAGCCAGTTGGACATCCGGCCCTGGGGAATACGCTTGACGGTAATGGAGAAGGTGCCTTCCCGTACAAACTGCTGGACCGAAGAAGAAACCGAATAGTAACGGCTCAGGGCAACGCCTTGGGCTTCAACTCCAACCTGCAGATGCATACCGGCCTGAAACCCTTTCCAACGGCGGGACGGCTTGAATACATAGGTCTTGGCATCCGCAGTTTCCTGTCGGATGGCTACCACCCGCGCCTGGAGTCTGCGTGGGGACAACAGGGGGTCAATTTCCGACAGCAGGAAATCGCCATAGGTCTGGATGAACCCGTTTCTCTGCCAGAACTTCTCCAGGAACATAAGGCTCCCTATCCGGCTCTGGATCGTTGGGGCTGAAACGAGGCGCATGAAAAATCCCTCTTGTGTACAATTGTTCACTGAATATATTGAAACCATTCTCCTTGGTCAACAGTCATTCACTCAACATTTTCAAATTCACGCTATAAAAAATCCTAAAAACCCCAAAAATTAAACACAAACATCTGTTAAACATGAATTTTTTGTATAAAAACGAAAACCATCAAATCCTTAGAAATATGGTGTACACTTGGACACAGCAAATTCAAGCTGTCGCTCAGTTTGCTCATTTCCCCTCTCACCCCAAACCCTGAAAGGTGATTCATGAACTTGAACGTGGTAACTTTGCCAAGCCTGCAACCCTCACGTCAGGCAGTGACACCCACAGCCAAGAAGCCGGCCATGTCCACCCGAGAGAGTAAGAAAAAACAGACACGACAAGCCCTAATGAACGCGGCCCTGGAGCTCGTGGGAAGGGGCGATAACTTCGCCAGCATCAGCCTGCGGGAAGTTGCCAAGAATGCCGGCGTCGTGCCTACGTCTTTCTATCGCCACTTCGAGACCATGGAAGATTTGGGACTGAGCCTGGTGGATGAGTTAGGCATGATGCTGCGCCGGCTGATGCGTTCGGCGCGCCAAGCCGGGCAAAGCCTGAACGATCAGATCAAGGCGTCGGTGGAGGTTTATGTCCAGCACGTACTGGACAATCGCAACCTGTTCCTGTTCATGGTGCAGTGTCGCAGTGGTGGCACACCGGCGCTGCGGGATGCGATCCGCAACGAGCTGCGCTATTTCGTCAATGAGCTGGTCATCGATATCAGCCGCGCCGACTTCCTGCCCCATGTCAGCCATGAAGACCTGGAGATGATTGTCAGCCTGATCATCAACACCGTGGCGGAAACCACGCTCGATATCCTCGATTTGCCCACGGCTAGCCGGTCTCAGCGGGCGCGGATCGAAACCATCACGATCAAACAGGTGCGCCTTATTTTTCTGGGCGCCCTCGCCTGGCGCAGTCGCAAGCCATAATCCAACACCTCCGGTTTACAATAATTTCATCGGGGCAGCTCCCTGTGCCGCGCGGAATCCTCTGATAGTAACGACGGCGGACTTTAGAATTGTCGGACATCAACCTCCCTACCCGAAACAAGAGGAATGCCGACATGCCACCAATTCCCGAACAGCGAACGCAGGCCAGCCAGTGGTTGGGCCGCGTCACGTCTCCTTTGGTCAGCTTGGGCAACAGCCTCCGGGAGTCCAGAGTCTTCCAACCCAGCGGCATCTGCTTTCACGCAGAAGCCAGCCCCAAACATGGGCTTCCCTCCCATTTCCGCAACCTGGCCCACCGGCTCAGTGGGGATACCCTGGTCCGCTTGTCCGGAGGACTTTGGCAAGAAGAGCACCGGCTTTTGCCAGATGTGTTGAACTGCTCGATCCGCTTCAAGGCCTGCCCCCCCCCTGGAGGAGCCGACCGAGGACGCCCAGGATTT
Source organism: Gammaproteobacteria bacterium (assembly GCA_029268325.1). Classification (GTDB taxonomy): domain Bacteria; phylum Pseudomonadota; class Gammaproteobacteria; order Pseudomonadales; family Oleiphilaceae; genus JAEZAA01. Next base: position 6,426 of record JAJUGC010000017.1, read on the forward strand.
GGTCCTCCTCAGCACCCGCGCGCCCTGGGCGCTGGCCATCGACAGCCTCAAGACCAATCAGCACGACTTCCTGTTAAATGAGTATTACAGTTTGGCGCCCCTTGAAATTGACGGGCGCCAGAACATCAGCCTGCGCCTGATTCCCAACGTGGAACCCGGCCCAGGACAAACCCGAGAGGAGAAGATCCGTGCCGCAGTCAAGGCCGGCGATGTAGTGCTGGACTTGCAGATCCGGGAGAATGACCGGGGAACCGAGTGGAAACCCCTGTTGGAAATCCGCCTAGAGCGGGAAGTGCAACTAGACTCGGAGAACCTCCATATCTGGCCATTCCGAGATGGCCAAGGGATCTGCCCCCAAGGATGGTTGGAGGTCCTGCGCCCGATCCCCGACATGCTGGATCGTCTGGCCAGCCAAACCGAAGGGAAGACTGAGCTTGCCTCTCACACGCCGGCTTCCCATGACAAGACGACCTCCCGCCAGGACTCCACCTCTCACCGGACAACCGGCCGCCTGGGCCAGGCTATTGCCGAAACCGCCGTCGAAATGGTGAACGGTCTCCAAGCCTCGTTGGAGAACGCCAGACACCTTGCCAGCCAGGCCCGGGAGGCCGCAGATAGCCTGCTACGCAAGACCCTCCGCACGGCCCAAACCTCGGCGGCGGACGCGACCTTGCTGGCGGCTGCCAGTTCCGAAGCTGCGGAACAGACCATCCAGGAGGTCTCCGACAGAACCCGGCACACGGCCAAGGAATCTCTGCGAAAAACCCGCAAGGCGTCCCGCCAGACAGCCCAAAAAATGGTGGATCGCGCGGTGGATCTGGGAAATAGGACAGGAGAAGCCGTCGCGCAAACCTCTGCCGAAGTGCAAAAGACCGCCAAGGATACGGGCACCCAGGCCGGCAAGGCTGGCTCCCAGGTCGCCAAAGCAGCTGACGAGGCAACCCAGGATATCGGACAGCGCACCCAACAGGCGGCCGCCACCATCCGGGAAGAGGTCAAGGAGAGTGTCACCAAGTCCCGCAGGAGGCGGGGCAAGACACGGGCCAAATCAGAACAAACCACCAGACCTCATTAAAAACCCTCGAACAGGGAACTCCACGCGTCCTACCCGGCACTGCTCCCCAAGGGAGTAGTGCCGACTGACGTCACCGGACAGGATTGGCGCTGCCCCCAACCCATGCTAGAGTCGGGCCTCTGCCGATTGACAAGGATTTCCCCATGAGCACCAAACCCCTTCACGGCGTCCGGATACTGGAACGTGGCACCCTGATGGCCGGCCCCTTTGCCTCTCGTCTGTTAGCCGAGTTTGACGCAGAGGTGATCAAGGTCGAATCCCCCGAAGGGGACGACCCTCTTCCTAGGATGACGATCTGATTATGCTGATTGACAGAGAAACCCCAGTCTTTTCCTTTTATGGTAGAGGGCAGTTGCGATAGTGCATCTTCGTAAGCCACTTTCAAATCACCGGACGCCGCACCTAGTTTAGTAGTGAACAATGTCGCGATCTCCTCGTATCGAGCATTAGCTACTTCAGGCGGATCATAAGGTCTGGTGTAAACTACGGGGGGTACCGTCAGGCATCTCAGGAAGGGCACTAAAGCTTTCTGAAGCCTTGTGGTGAATCACCGATGGGATGGGATGGCCTGAGCCAGCATGGATTTCACATCCTGATTATCAGCTTTGCTGAAGCGAGCATTTCCATTTGAAAACATCGTCTTTTGTGCTGTATGAGCCTGTAGACTGCTTAAAGAATTTATTTTCATTGTTCCTCCAGCGGCTTGGGGTTCAATATCGTTATCGGCCTATTTATAAAAATAGTTTAGTAGAAGATCTCCAAATATCCTTGAACGCGTAGAAACCTAATTTCATCAATCTATTACGGGGCGGTATGCAATCATACCAACCTTAATCAGCCTCTTTAGGGTGCCTAACCGAGGCATCCAGCAGTCCACTAATAGATAAGATGGCATTTCATCAAAAGTGACGATACAAGCCTAAGCAAAATAAGCGCAAATTTATGGCAAAAGCGACAATGTGCAAATGGCTTAAAGATCACCTACTTGTAGCTGCCCCGAGGCAAACTCAGCATCTTTTCCCCACGCTCTGACTTTCTATGGTATGGACAAGACGGGGCTGAATCGTGCACATAATTGCTATACTTATGGACAACCGAAGGCGGCTGGAAAAATGTGGTTCAATCAGGCATAGAGCAATGTCCACAGATGGTCTTCTTACCTTTATATTGAAGACATGTTTCAGGACCCGCAGTTCTTAGCGCGCGAGATGTTTTTGAATGCCCACCTGCCCGACGGAACCCCGTTCAAGATGCCCGGTATCGTCCCGAAACTGTCAGACTCTCCTGGTTCCGCAGACTGGGTGGGGCCGGAACTTGGCGCCCATACCAACACCATTCTCAAGGAACTGGGCTACACCCAGGAGACCATCGAAGAGTTACGCAAGGAGAAGGTTATCTGAGCAGCAGAATACGAGCCTTTGGCTTTTGCAGACATCCTTGACCCCGCCCAGGCAATGGCCCGTACGGTGCTTCCTTACGCCCTGAGCAAGTAGCTTGAGCCTGGATCAATTGGGTGTTTCTCAAATGAAAATGACAATCTATAATGTTTAACCCTCAAGGAGTACGTTAGAGAATCAACATGGTCAGTTGGCTTGCGCGGATGCTTGCGCTGTTGTTTGCCGTTAACACAGCCATGGCGCTGGAAGCGCCACAGAAGGAAACCATCTTGGTGGTTTCCGGCAATATCGCCGTCACCAACGGTCCGGGAGTCGCCTACTTTGACTCCGATATGCTGGACCGGCTTCCCCAACACGAGTTTACAACCTCTACCCCCTGGTATTCCGAACCTCGGACCTTTCGGGGGCCACTGCTGCGGGATCTGCTGTCCCTGCTCAATGCGAGCGGCACCAGACTCTATATCACGGCCTTGAACGAATACCGTGCCCAGCTCCCCGTCTCCGACACCGCAAAATATGATGTCATCCTGGCCTGCAGGATCAATGGCCATCCCCTGCGCGTCCGGGATAGGGGGCCGACCTTCATCGTCTATCCGTTCGACCAGGATCCCGACCTCAAGAGCGAGACCTATTACAACCGCAGCGTGTGGCAGGTGAAGCGCATCCATGTCGAGTAAACCCAACTTCACCACCCGGGCTCAACGCCCATGCCGGCGTGCGCTTCTTTCCGTTATCGCGGTTTTGCTGCTCAGCACCTTCAGTGGTCTGGGATGGGTCCAATACAAACAGTTCCACGAGATCCGCCGACTGGCCTCAGTCAGTGAAAATGGCCTAGTGTGGGGTTACTGGCAGCTCTTTACCGAGTACACCCGCCTCCAGCAGTCCCTTAGCCGTACCCTGCGGGCCCCCGCCATTACGGAAGAGGTCCTGGACAGCCTGCACCTTCGCTACGACATTTTCGCCAGTCGCGTACAGGTCATTGAACTCCATAGCAACCAATACCTGCTTGCCGGCCACCCGGCCCTTGCCACCTTGGACGAGCTCAAGGAGTTCGTCCGGCTGGCCGACTCCTGGCTGGGGCCCGACGCAGACCGGCCTCTGGACACTGCCGCCCTGGCCCTGCTCCTCCAACAGCTGAAACCGATGGAAGAGCCCATCTTGGAGTTGGTACACGCCAGTAATGAGGCCGTCATCAAATTCAGTGATTACCAACGTAACACCATTCACCAGAAGACCTTGATCACCGCCAGTATTGCCACTGTGATGCTGCTGCTGATCATCCTCTTTACGTCGGTGACCATCCGCCAGATGCGGGAACTGGAAAAGCGGCGGGACGTCCTTGAGCAACTGGCAACCCATCTCACGAAAGCCCGGGAAACCGCGGAACGGGCCAACCAGGCAAAAAGTAACTTCCTGGCCAATATGAGCCACGAGATTCGCACCCCTCTCCATGGTGTGCTCGGCATGCTGGAACTGCTAAGCGGCACCAGGCTGGATCCAGTCCAACACGACTATGTAAGCACCACCCGGGATTCGGCGGAACACCTACTGGCGGTCCTGAACGACATCCTGGACTTCTCCAAGCTGGAGGCGGGAAAGATCGAGCTGGATGTGGTCGCCACCGACCTGCACCAGCTTCTGGACGAGCTGCACCGGGTCTTCAGTCGACAGGCCGAGGAAAAGCAGCTGGGGCTTTCACTGCAGTTGGCGGAGAACCTGCCCCAATGGGTGCGCCTGGATCCTGCCCGACTGCGTCAGATCCTGCTGAACCTGCTCAGCAATGCCATCAAGTTCACGGAACAAGGCTCCATCCAGATCCGCGCCTGCCTGGCACCCTCAGGATCCGGGTTGCCCTGGCTTCAGATTGCGGTCATCGACACCGGCATCGGCATGAGTGCTGATGTACTGTCCCGCCTGTTCCAGCGGTTCATGCAGGCAGCCCCCACCATCACCCGCCAACACGGGGGTACTGGGCTTGGCCTGGAAATTTCCCGGAATCTGGCCCGCCTGATGGGCGGCGATATCTTCGTGGCGAGCGAACTGGGCCAGGGCAGTTGCTTCACCCTCTCCGTTCCGGTCGAAGTCATCCCTGAGCGCCAACCGGAGCCGGCTCCCCTTCCGGCATGCCAAAAGCCTCGGCAATTGCGCGTGCTGGCTGTGGACGACAACCTGGTCAACCTGAAGGTTATTTCCGCCATGCTGAAGCGCCAGGGTCACCAGGTCACCACGGCGACTAACGGTAAGGAGGCCTTAGAACTGGTCCAGCAGCAGGCCTTTGACCTGATTTTGATGGATGGTCAAATGCCCGAAATGAGCGGTATCGAGGCCACACAGCGGATTCGTGCCATGGCCCCCCCGTTTTGTGATATTCCCATTATCGCGGTCACGGGAGAAGCCCTTGCCGAGTCTCGGGCCCAGTACCTGAGAGCTGGCATGAATGAATACATTACCAAGCCCGTCAGCGCCGCCTCTCTGGAAAAGATACTGGCCCAGCTATTTCCCGCTCAGCCAGACGTCCCTCTCCAGCCAGCAAACGCATAAAGCCCCGAGATCGGAAGCCCTCAGTGATAGGCGGGGGTGGTGTGTGGGGTTGAAACTTTCTGGGGCACGGTATCCCGTGCAATACCACGCATGGCACTGGGCGGCCGGCTCCAGCCACTGCGATCCCGATAGTCCCACTTCAGCGCCCGCGCCTGCCAGCTCTCGGCGCGCAGGAGCCGGGCACAATAAACATCCAAGGAGGTCACGCCCGCCACCATGCCAAGGGCCAAGGCCAGGCGGCCTCTATGGGGACTGCCAGGCTTTAGCTGGACCGCCAGTGTGCCCAAGTCCAGCAGATCGCCGACAATCCGCCCCTTGATCCAGGGAGCCGGTTCCGTCGCGGCCAGAATTCCCAACCCCACCCCCAACTCCCGCAGGCCATAGGCTTGCAGTAGCCTTTCCTGGCCTTCCATGCCCAGGCTGCGGGCCAGGGTCTTCGGGGCCAGCAGCTCAGCCAGGCCCAGACCAATACTGAACAGGCCCAGGCCATTGGCCAGGCTCCGGCCCGACACTTTCTTGGCAGATGCTTTCATAGGGATGCCTCGATGGACATGACGGACCTCAATGGAGCCTGGGCTTGAGGACAACCTTGACGCAACCGTCCTCTTTGTCGCGGAAGGTCTTATACATGTCCGGGCCCTGCTCCAGCGCCACGTTGTGGGTAATCACAAAGGAGGGATCGATCTGGCCTTCCAGAATCCGGTGCAGCAGCTCATCGGTCCAGCGATTGACGTGGGTTTGCCCGGCATGAAACCGTCGAACAGATGCAAATCCGAGCCGCAGATGGCACAGGAAGTCACTTCGATAATGGCGTCCCCCGGGTCTTCAATGATCGGGTCCGGAACAGTGTCATAGCGGATATCCTTCTTGCCGTGCCAACACAGTGCTCTCATCAGCCCCTACTCCTCTGGACCACTCTCAATCACCCCACGCCTTCCGGGGCTGCCTGAACTCTCCCAAATTATGTGGTGACCCTATAGCCCCCTCAAGCAATGGCAGATGACGAAACATCCAGACTTTTAATACAGAACCTTATGTCTCGGTTTAAGAACAAAAAATTCATTTTTGCTATTATTTGTAAAACACCCTTTCGCTATACAAAATACAGGTCTAGATATAATGTTCTGCATTTGCTCTTTCACAAGGCAAAGAACAATTTGAAGGAAGATGTCATGAATCTGATTTCCCGCTTGAGCATTCGCGCCCGCCTCTTGATCGGTATCCTGCTACCGGTCCTGATGACCGGAGGCATCACCGCCTGGCTCACTGTCAACCAGTTACAGCAGCAAGGTAATGCAGAAGTGGAGCGGTTACGCCAGAACCTGATTACCGCTCACAAGGAAGGACTCAAACGGGTCGTGGAAGCAGCTCGCACTGCCATCGACGAGGCCTACACCGATACCACCCTGGACGAAGAGGAAGCCAAGCTGCGCGCCCGCGCCATCCTTCGCTCCATCGGCTTCGGCGATAACAACTATATCTACGCCTGGACCTATGATTCCTATAACCTGGCGTTCCGTCCCAACCCCGCCCTGGAAGGCCCCTCTCGCAACTCCACGCCAGAACGCCGGGAGCTGCTGCGTAACCTGATCGAAACCGGACGCAATGGTGTGGGCTACCACGAATACATCTGGCCCAACCCGGCGACTGACCAGCCCGAGCCCAAGATCTCCTATTCCATTGACCTGGACAAGTGGCAATGGGTTATCGGTGCCGGCATCTATGTCACTGACGTAGACCGTGCCGTGGCCGCCGCCCAGGAAGAGATCAACCAGAATATCCGCGCAGCTTTGCAAAATATCCTGGTGACCACCCTGGTGATTATCGCGATCGCCATCCTGCTGGGCCTGTATGTGGGCCGCACCGTCACCCGTCCCCTGAACCAGGCCACCCGCATGATGCGGGAGATCGCCAGCGGTGACGGCGACCTGACCCAACGCCTGCCAGCCGAAGGCCAGGATGAACTGGCGGAACTGGGCCAGCAGTTCAATGCCTTTGTGGCCAAGATCCAGCGTGCCGTGGCGCAGGTGGGAGAAACCACCGACCAGTTGGCGTCCGCCGCGGAAGAGCTCAGCCAGATTGCCGCCGAGACCCGCAG
>JAJUGC010000018.1 GCA_029268325.1 Gammaproteobacteria bacterium
CCACCGACCGCTTCATATTCGAAGGGTTTTTGCCCGCCAAACCAAAGCATCGGCTGGACCGATTGCAGGCTTTGCGCAATGAGCCCCGTACTCTGGTGTTCTACGAGGCTCCTCATCGGATCCTGGAGACCATTGCCGCCATGGCTGAGGTGTTTGGGAATGAGCGGGAGGCGGTGATCGCCCGGGAGCTGACCAAGACCTTTGAGACCATCCATGGGGCTCCCTTGGCGGACTTGCTGCGTTGGATGACGGCTGATCCCAACCAGCAGCGGGGCGAGTTTGTGGTATTGGTGGCAGGCGCGCCACCCGTGGAGGAGGGGGAGAAAACGGCGCTGGACACGGATGCGCTGTTGAAGGCTCTTCTGAATGAGCTTCCCTTGAAAAAGGCGGCTGCCATTGTCGCCCAGGTAACCGGCCTTAAGAAAAACGACCTCTACAAACGGGCGTTGGAGATGAAAAGCGAACCGCCTGCCGGCTGATTCGGGGAAAGCGCTTGAGCGGAGGCGGGCAAAGGAGTACCCTGCGCCATGGAGAGTTCGCCAGACAGTCGCTGCTCGGGCGGGAGACCGCCTGAGGAGAGGAAAGTCCGGGCTCCACAGGGCAGAGTGCCAGGTAATTCCTGGGAGGCGTGAGCCTACGGAAAGTGCAACAGAAAGTATACCGCCTAAGCACTCTGTGAGTGCCGGTAAGGGTGAAATGGTGCGGTAAGAGCGCACCGCGCGGCTGGTAACAGGCGTGGCGATGGCAAACCCCGCTCGGAGCAAGACCAAATAGGAATCCAAAGGCGTGGCCCGCGCTGGATTCGGGTAGGTCGCTTGAGGTTCATGGTGACGTGAATCCTAGAGGAATGACTGTCCACGACAGAACCCGGCTTATAGGCGAACTCTCCATTCCCTTCCATATTTGCCTTCTATATAGAGGCTCTTCAGAGAGACTCGGCCCGTGACGGGGCGGGAACAGCTGTGAACAGCTAAGCGGAATCTGCCCGGATGCCCCGCAGCAGCCTGTGTCAAAAAGTGGTGAAAACCCTGGTTCCTTCCCTCGGAAATGGCGATTGTGGGCCGGTTTTTTAGGATGTCGCGGCGAAAAATGGAGTACGGCTGCCGGGCTGGTGGGAGATTTTCCCAAACAGGTTCCGACGACGCGGTCTGGTGAAGAGCAAAAGCTCTATTTTTGTCGATTTCGCACAATAAGAAACGGTTTTTATATAAAAAAATATTATTAATGCTGAAGCTGTTTCTTTAGATTTTCTCTTATCCATCTGTTTAGCAAGTAATTCTCGCGTCTGAGAAGAGTCCCCACTTTTTATTGCCAATGTAACTAGTTGTTACCTCATAAGATTTTCCTTCCAGCTTTGCTGACCCCTTATCTTGCAATGTGTTCTGTGTGTTTCTATAGTGTCTCAAAGTGGAATAAAGTGGCCAAATGTGGAAGAAGGTGGAGTTTTGGTGTGGGTGTAATGGCTGGCCAAAGGTCAGTGACTGCTTCCACGAGCGGTATGGTCAGTAAAAATAAACGGTGCGCTAGGTGTTTAGAGGGGTCAATGCCATCAACATGGATGCTAAGGGGCGGTTTGCGTTGCCAACGCGCTACCGTGACCGCATCACATCCATTTGTGATGGTCAGTTGATCGCTACCGTCGATACCCAAGAGCGCTGCCTGCTGATCTACCCCATGCCTGAGTGGGAACTGATTGAGAAGCAACTGGACGCGCTTCCTTCATATGATCCCACTGCCCGTCGTATCAAGCGTATGTTGATGGGATATGCGTCCGAACTCGAGGTTGACAGTGCTGGACGTGTATTGCTGCCCTCGCTGCTGCGTGATTACGCGCAGCTGGACAAGAAAATTGTTTTGCTCGGCCAGGGGAAGAAGTTCGAGCTTTGGGCTGAGGAAAGCTGGAACAACCAGATGGATGAGTACCTCCAGCAAAGCTCCAGCCCCGGAGAGATTTCCGAGCAAATCATGCAGCTTTCGTTGTAATAGGTGGCGGTGACTGGTTTATGGCAGTGGAATTTTCCCACGATACCGTGCTCCTGCACGAGGCGGTCAATGCACTGGTGACCCGCGCCGATGGCCGTTATGTGGACGGCACTTTCGGGCGGGGTGGGCACAGCCGGCAGATCCTGTCCCGTTTGAGTGAACAGGGCCGCCTACTGGGGATCGACCGGGATCCGCAAGCGGTGGAAGTGGGCCGCAAGCTGGCGCAGGACGATCCGCGCTTTGGTATTCGCCACGGTGAGTTCTCGGGGGTTGCGGAGTTTGTGCGCGAATTGGGCTGGCCGGGAGTGGACGGCATATTGCTTGACCTTGGCGTGTCCTCTCCCCAGCTAGATGATGCCCAGCGCGGCTTTAGCTTTCTTCGTGATGGCCCTCTGGATATGCGGATGAATCCGCAGGCCGGAGAAAGTGCCGCAGACTGGCTGGCACGGGCGAAAGAGCAGGATATTGCCTGGGTTCTCAAGGAGTACGGCGAGGAGCGCTTCGCCCGCCGCATGGCAAGTGCAATCGTCAAAGCCCGGCAAGAGGCCCCGATCAGGACAACCGGGCGGCTGGCCCAGATCATCAGCGAGGCCAATCCGCGCTGGGAGCAGGGCAAACATCCTGCGACACGAGCCTTCCAGGCAATCCGGATCCATATCAACGGCGAGCTGGAGGAGGTGTCCCGCACTTTGGCGCAAGCCACTGAGCTGTTGAGTATCGGCGGGCGGCTGGTGGCGATCAGCTTTCATTCCCTGGAAGACCGCATCGTCAAGCGTTTTATGCGGGATCAGGTCAAAGGGGATCCGCTACCTGCCAAGTTGCCGGTGATGGCAAAGGATATTCCGCAGCGTTTCAAGTTGGTGGATAAGCCGGTTAAGGCAAGTGATGAAGAAGTTGCCGGCAATCCGAGGTCACGTAGTGCCGTAATGAGAGTCATGGAGAAAATAGCATGACAGCTTATGTTCGCTTACCCCTAGTCGACAAGCGCAGTCGCCCGGTTGCTGAATTGAGTGCGCGGCCCAAGGCTGCCATGCAGCGTTGGCTGCCCCAGGTTCAGGCGTTGGCCCAGGTAATGGTGAACCGTCAGTTGCTGGTTACCATGGTTTTGCTGGCGGCTCTGGTTTCCAGTGCCCTGGCGGTTGTCTATGCCAACCATTTGAACCGTTCCCTGTTTATTGAGCTGCAAACCCTGCAAGCGCAACGGGATGCCTACCAGATCGAGTGGTCCCAGCTGTTGCTGGAGCAAAGTGCCTGGAGCGCCCTGAGCCGGATTGAGAAGTTGGCGGCGTCTGATTTGGCGCTGAAAGTACCAGACCCGCAAGACGTGGTTATCGTGAAAAAGTAGGGCTGATAAGCCGGATACTAAGCCGAGAGAATAAGAAAGTGCCCAAGCCGACCCCACACCGTGGTGCAACCGCGGATGCCAAAGCAAGCTCGATGAGCCAATTCGCCTCCTGGCGTTTTGTCTTCATCTGCAGCCTGCTGGTGGCCGGCGTTTTGGCACTGCTGTGGCGCATTATCGATCTGCAGGTGTTCGATAAGGAATTCCTGCGCACCCAAGGGGATATGCGCACAGTCCGTACCGAGACCATCAAAGCCCATCGCGGCATGATTCTGGATCGCCACGGTGAGCCGTTGGCGGTCAGTACACCGGTGGAAACCATTTGGGCCAATCCCCAGGAAGTGGCCCTGGATGACTCTCGCCTGAAAGACCTGGCCGGTCTGCTGGGGCTGGAGCTGGCGGAGATGCGCCAGAATATCAGCCGTAACCGGGAGCGGAATCTAGAGTTTATGTACTTGCGCCGCCAACTGCCGCCGAACCAGGCTGAGCAGGTGAAGGCCTTGCAGCTGCCCGGTATCTACTCCCGCCGAGAATACAAGCGCTACTATCCTGCCGGCGAAGTGGCAGCCCATGTAGTGGGCTTTACCAATATTGATGAACAGGGCCAGGAAGGCCTTGAATTGATTTATGACCAGTGGATGAGTGGCACCGACGGCAAGAAGACCGTCCTGAAAGACCGTCGCGGCTATATCGTCAAGGATCTCAATCTGATTGCCGACGCCCAGCCTGGCAACGATTTGCAGTTGAGTATCGACCTGCGTCTGCAATATCTGGCCTATCGTGAACTGAAGGCCGCGGTGCAGTCTCACAAGGCGGTATCCGGCAACCTGGTGATGCTGGATGCCCGCACCGGTGAAGTCCTGGCCATGGTGAACCAGCCTTCCTACAACCCCAACCACCGGGCCAACCTGAAGCCGGCGGCCTTGCGGAACCGGGCCGTGACAGATCTGTACGAGCCCGGTTCGCCCATCAAGGCGCTGACGGTCGCTGCCGCCTTGAGCTCTGGAAAGTTCCAGCCCAACACGCCAGTGGATACCTCTCCCGGCTGGATGCGGATGAACGGCCGCACCATTCGGGATGTGGGTAACTATGGCCTGCTGGATGTCAGCGGCGTCGTGGTGAAGTCCAGTAACATTGGCACCAGTCGTATTGCCCTGGCTCTCAGTGGCGACACCCTGTACCAGACCCTCAGCCAGTTCGGCTTTGGTAAGGCCAGCGGCATCCAGTTCCCCGGCGAAGCCATCGGCACCTTGCCCTATCATCCCAAGTGGCGCCCGATTCAGGTGGCCACCATGTCCTATGGCTACGGCCTGTCCGGAACGTCGGTTCAACTGGCCCGGGCCTATGCGATTCTTGCCAATGATGGCTTGAGCCGGCCCGTCTCCCTCTTAAAAGGTGGGCACCCCGATGCGCCGGAGCCTGTGATTTCTGCCAAGGTGGCACAGCAGGTGCGGACGATGCTGGCGGCAGCGGTGGAGAAGGGTGGAACCGGTACCCGTGCCTCTGTGCCTTTCTTCCGGGTGGCGGGCAAGACTGGAACGGTTCATGCCATCGGAGCGCACGGTTACGAGGATGATCAATATTTGTCCATGTTTGCCGGAATGGCGCCCGTCGATGACCCTAAGGTTGTAATGGTGGTGGTGATCGACCGTCCCCAGGATGGCGCTTATTACGGAGGGGAGGTAGCGGCCCCGGTCTTCGGCAGGGTGATGGCGGGAGCCATGAGGTTGCTGAATGTGCCGCCTATGCCGACCGCAGCCTCCACGGAGACTCCGTCGGATCCGGGAGGAAAAAGCTGATGGCTACTTCCTCCATGCGTTTAAGCCAACTGTTCGCCGGCCTGCTTCAGCTGCCGGCTTCGTGCGATCTGGAGATCCTGGATCTGGTCTCCGACAGCCGCGAGGCAGGCCCGGGTGCCTTGTTTGTGGCCCTGCCCGGGCTGCGTCAAGACGGACGGCAGTTCGAGGCCGATGCCTTGGCCCGTGGTGCCGTTGCCCTGTTGCGGGGCGGTGAGCAAAACCGTGCCTTTGTTGAAGGCGATGCTGTCGTGCTGGAAGTGCAGGACGTCCGTGGGATTCTGCCGCAACTTGCAACCCGTTTCTTTGACGATCCGTGCCGGGATCTGCAGCTGATCGGGGTAACGGGTACCAATGGCAAGTCCTCGGTAACCCACTTTATTGCCCAGTTGTTGACGGCTGCGGGTCAACCTTGTGGCCTGATCGGTACCTTGGGTTATGGTCTGCCGGGGCAAATGCGTGCGGCCAGCCATACCACGCCTGACACGTTACGCCTGTTTCGAGAGCTGGCTGACATGCGAGAGCAGGGAGCCAAGGCCGTGGCCATGGAGGTTTCCTCTCATGCCCTGGATCAGAACCGGATTGCAGGCTTGAAGTTTGCGGGTGCGGTGTTCACCAACCTGACCCATGACCACCTGGACTATCACGGCGATATGGAGAGTTATGGGCGGGCCAAGCAGCAGCTGTTTCAGTGGCCCGGGCTGGGGTTCGCCGTTTTGAATCTGGATGACAGCTTTGGTCGTCGCTTGGCCAAAGAGTGGTCGCTGGGCGGGGAGCTGCTGGGCTACGGTCTGCGGGATTCCGCCTCTCTGCTGGCGACGGATGTGATCTATCACGACAAAGGCCTGGAGGCGAAGGTTCGCTATCAGGGCCAGGTCGGAATCCTGCGCTGTAACTTGCTGGGCGACTTCAATCTGAGCAATGTGCTGGCGGCTGTGGGCACTTTATTAACTCTTGGTCATCCGCTTGAAGTCATCCTGAAATGCGCGGAAAATCTGCGCCCTGTTTCAGGTCGCATGCAGCCGGTGAGAGCCTCCGCGGGCCCCCTGGTGATCGTCGATTATGCCCATACTCCAGATGCCCTGGACCAGGCGTTGCGGGCCTGCCTGCGCCACCAGCCGGGCCAGCTCTGGTGTGTGTTTGGTTGCGGTGGTGACCGCGACCGGTCCAAACGGCCGTTGATGGCCCGGGCCGCTGCCCGATACAGCTGCCATCTGGTTGTGACTGATGACAACCCAAGGACTGAATCTCCCCAGCAAATTGTCAAGGATATCCTGGCTGGTGTGCCCGCTGAGGCCCAGCCCAAGGTGCTCCATGATCGGGAGCAGGCCATTGCCTGGGCCATTGAGCAAGCGGATGACAAGGATATTGTGCTCATTGCTGGTAAAGGACATGAAACCTATCAGGAAGTGCAGGGCGAACGCCGGCCTTTCGATGATGTGAAAGTGGCGCAGCATTACTTGAATCTGCGTGCAGCCCAGGGGGTGACCGCATGATTGGACACTGGTGGTTAGCAGAGACAGCCCAGTCGCTAGGCGGTGAGTTGCGGGGCTTGGATGTCCAGTTTACCTCCGTCAGCACCGATACCCGGACGCTTGGGCCCGGCGCTTTATATGTTGCCCTGCGTGGCGAGCGTTTCGATGGTCATGACTTTGTGGCGCAAGCCCTGGCGAATGGGGCGGTGGCCGCGGTCGTGGATCATCCGCTGGAGGTGGCGATTCCCCAGGTGCAGGTCGCGGATACACGCCTGGCCTTGGGGCGGCTGGCCGCACTCAACCGGGAGCGCTTCCAGGGGCAGGTTGCGGCGGTGACGGGGAGCAGCGGCAAGACCACCGTTAAGGAAATGTTGGCGGCGATTCTGCGTGAAGCAGGGCCCGTGTTGGCGACCGAGGGAAACCTCAATAACGATATTGGCGCGCCGTTGACCTTGCTGAATTTGGCGCCGGAACACCGTTTTGGCGTGATTGAGCTGGGCGCCAGTGCCCAAGGTGAAATTGCTTACACTGTCGGGCTTGCCAAGCCGGATGTGGTGGCCATTACCCATGCGGGCGGCGCCCACTTGGAAGGGTTTGGCGGCTTAGAGGGAGTACGCCGGGCCAAGGGTGAGATCCTGGAAGGGCTAAGCGCCTCCGGGACTGCCGTATTGAATATGGATGACCCGGCCTTTTCCCAATGGCGTGCGCAGGCCCAGGGCCAGCGAGTGCTCAGTTTCGGCATGGCTAAAGGCGCGGATTTCTCCGCTGGCCAGATCGAAGAGTCAGAGGGCTCGACCCGCTTTGAATTGCAGGCGCCCCAAGGGGTGGTGACCATCAGTATGGCATTCAGTGGTCGTCACAACGTCGTCAATGCCTTGACCGCAGCGGCCATGGCCTCGGCGCTAGGCGCCGACCTGGAACAAATCAAGGCCGGGCTGGGCAAGGCGGTTCCTGCCAAAGGCCGGCTGAACCGGCTCGTCACCCGTGCCGGCGGGCTGTTATTGGACGACACCTACAATGCCAACCCCTTGTCCATGAACGCCGCGTTGGATGTGTTGGCGGCCCAGGCCGGAAGGCTTCGGGTGGCGCTGCTGGGAGATATGGCGGAGTTGGGCGTGCAGTCCGAAGCGCTGCATGAAGACGTGGGCCGCTATGCCCGGGCCCGGGGCGTGGAAAGAGTGTTGGCCTGTGGCCGTTATGCCCAGGCCACGGCAAGAGGTTTTGGGGAGGGGGCGGAAGCCTTCGCCCAGCAGTCGGAATTGATTCAGAGGGTCCAGGAGCTTTGCCAGCCTGATGTGGTGTTCCTGGTGAAAGGGTCCCGCAGTGCTCGCATGGAGCAAGTGGTCGAGTCGTTGTCAGCACCAAGAGATGGGGTCAAATGCTAGTTTGGTTGTTTCAGTGGTTGTCGCAGTACGTACAGGCTTTCGGCGTTTTCCAGTACCTAACGCTCCGGGGAATCCTGGGTGTATTGACGGCGCTGCTGATCGGTTTGTGGGTCGGGCCCTGGATGATTGGCAAGTTGCGCTTTTACCAGATTGGCCAGTCAGTGCGCACCGATGGGCCGCAAAGCCATCTGAGCAAGGCTGGCACACCGACCATGGGCGGCGCCCTGATCCTGGTGGCCATTACGATTAGCACCCTGTTGTGGGGAGATCTGGGCAACCGCTATGTGTGGATCGTACTGCTGACCACCCTGGCCTTCGGCGCTATCGGTTGGGTGGACGACTACCGCAAGGTGATCGAGAAAAACTCCCGGGGTCTGCCGGCGCGCTGGAAATACTTTTGGCAAACAGTCGTTGGCCTGATTGCGGCCTGCATTTTGTTTTGGAGCGCACAGACACCAGCGGAAACAAACTTTATTGTGCCGGTCTTCAAAAATGTGGTCCTGGACCTGGGGCCGGCATTTATCCTGCTGGCCTACTTGGTGATTGTCGGCAGCAGTAATGCGGTCAACCTGACCGATGGTCTGGATGGTTTGGCGATCATGCCTACGGTGATGGTCGCCGGGGCGCTGGCGGTGTTTGCCTATGCCTCGGGGCATGCGGCTTTTGCCCAGTATCTGCACATTCCCTATGTGCCAGGAAGTGGCGAGCTGGTGATTTTTCTGGGCGCTATCGTAGGTGCCGGGTTGGGCTTTTTGTGGTTCAACACCTATCCCGCCCAGGTGTTTATGGGGGATGTGGGAGCTCTGGCCCTGGGGGCAGCCTTGGGTGTGGTAGCCGTGATCGTGCGCCAGGAAATTGTGCTGTTCATTATGGGGGGGGTGTTCGTGATGGAAACCATTTCGGTCATCCTACAGGTGGGTTCCTACAAGTTGACTGGCCGGCGTATTTTCCGGATGGCGCCCTTGCACCATCACTTTGAGCTGAAAGGCTGGCCGGAGCCCCGCGTGATTGTGCGCTTTTGGATTATTACGGTAGTGCTGGTCCTGGTTGGCCTGGCCACCTTGAAGATTCGTTAACGGCGAACGTTTGGAGTAGGAAGCGAGCATGGCCCTGATC
The DNA here is from genome assembly GCA_029268325.1 of Gammaproteobacteria bacterium. Classification (GTDB taxonomy): domain Bacteria; phylum Pseudomonadota; class Gammaproteobacteria; order Pseudomonadales; family Oleiphilaceae; genus JAEZAA01. The sequence continues at coordinate 9,098 of JAJUGC010000018.1, forward strand.
GCATCGGACAAGCTGACCATCGTGGTCGGACTCGGCAAGACCGGGTTGTCCTGCGCCCGTTTTCTGGCGGGTAAGGGCCGTCCGTTTGCAGTGGTGGATACGCGCTTGGCACCGCCCGGGCTGGACGAGTTAAAAGCCGAGCTGCCCCAGGTGGAAGTGCGCCTTGGGCCTCTGGATGGTGACTTCCTGACCCAGGCCGACCAGTTGCTGGTGAGTCCGGGGCTGAGTCTGGAATTGCCCGCCATCCAACAGGCCAAACAAGCCGGTGTGGCCATTCGGGGTGATGTGGATCTGTTCCGCCAGTATGCCAAGGCCCCCATCGTTGCCATTACTGGCTCCAATGGTAAGAGCACGGTCACCACTCTAGTGGGCGAGATGGCGCGAACCGCCGGGCTGCGCGTCGCCGTCGGCGGAAACTTGGGCATACCGACTCTGGAGCTGCTGGATGACGAGGTAGAGCTCTATGTACTGGAGCTGTCCAGCTTTCAGCTCGAAACCCTGTCGGATTTGAAGGCCCAAGCGGCCACAGTGCTGAACCTGTCGGACGACCACATGGACCGTTATCCGGATTTGCAGGCCTACTATCAGGCCAAGCACCGGATCTTCCAGGGGTGCCGTACCGCCGTGGTGAACAAGGATGAGGCCCTGAGTGTACCGCTGGTGCGAGAGGGCATGGAAGTGATTGCCTTTTCCACCAAGGCGCCGGCCTATATGCAGGACTTTGGCCTGCTGGAGCGGGCGGGAGAGCTGCATCTGGCCAAGGGCTTTGAGCCACTGTTGCCGGTGCGGGAACTGAATATCGAAGGGCGGCATAACTATAGCAATGCCTTGGCCGCCTTGGCGTTGGGCCAAGCCGTGGGGCTGCCGATGGAAAGTATGTTGCAGGCCCTGCGGGAATACCGGGGCCTGGCGCACCGCTGCCAGTTGGTGGCGGAGCACCAGGGTGTGCGCTACGTGGACGACTCCAAAGGCACCAATGTGGGAGCCACGGTAGCCGCAATGCGCAGCCTGGGAGAAATGATCCGTGGCAAGTTGGTGATTATCGCCGGCGGTGATGGCAAAGGGGCCGACTTCAGCCCGTTGCGGGACCCCGCGGCGCGTTGGGTGCGGGCCATGGTGCTGATTGGGCGCGATGCTGAGCTGATCCAGAGCGCCTTGGAAGGGGCCGTAGCCCAGTTCCAACGGGCGGCTTCCATGCAGGACGCCGTGCAGGCGGCGGCCCGGCTGGCCCAGCCCGGAGACGTGGTGTTGCTGTCTCCAGCTTGCGCCAGCCTGGATATGTTTCGGGATTATGAAGACCGTGGCCAACAGTTTGCAGAGGCGGTGAGGGCGTTATGAGCTCGATCGTGCAGCAGTTGCGTCTACATGTGCAGCAGCCCATGACTCTGAAGGTGGATCTGTGGCTGCTGGGCATTACGGCTGCCTTGCTGACAATCGGCTTCATTATGATCGCCTCATCCTCCATGGAAGTGGCGGCCACCAATAATGACAGTGCGTTTTATTACGTGCTGCGCCACGGACTGTTTCTGGGGTTGGCACTGGTTGCGGGAGTTGTCGTGTTCATGGTGCCGATCGCCTGGTGGGAAAAGAGCAGTTGGCTGCTGCTGGTGATTGCCCTGGCGATTCTGCTGCTGGTTTTGATCCCGGGGATCGGGCGGACGGTGAACGGCAGTACCCGTTGGATCGGGTTTGGTGCGTTTAACGTACAACCCTCTGAAGTGGCGAAGGTTTTTCTGGTGGTTTATGTGGCCGCCTATTTGGTGCGGCGGCTGGATGAAGTGCGCAGCTCCCTGAAAGGGGTGGCCAAGCCCATTGTCGTGGTCATGGTCGCGGCCTTTTTGCTGTTGATGGAACCCGATTTTGGTGCGGTGGTGGTGATGATGGCTGCTGTTGTGGGCATGATTTTCCTCAGCGGCATGCGGGTTAAGCACTTTCTAGGGCTGATCGTTAGCTGCCTGCTGACGGTGGCCGTGCTGGCCGTGTCGCAGCCATACCGGCTCAAGCGGCTAACGGCTTATACGGACCCCTGGGCGGATCAGTTCAACACGGGTTACCAGTTGACCCAGGCCCTGATTGCTTTCGGCCGGGGCGAATGGAGTGGTGTCGGGCTGGGTAACAGCATCCAGAAGCTGTTTTACCTGCCGGAAGCTCACACCGACTTTTTGTTCGCCATCATTGGCGAGGAGTTTGGCCTGCTCGGGACTGTCACCGTGATCCTGTTGTTCGGCACGCTGGTCGCGAGAGCCATGGTGATTGCCCGCCGGGCCGAAGTGCAGGGACGTTTGTTTGCCGCGTTCCTGGGTTATGGGTTGGCCCTGCTGGTGGGCTGCCAGGCCTTTATCAACCTGGGGGTGAACACCGGATTGCTGCCGACCAAAGGGCTGACGCTGCCCTTTATCAGCTATGGCGGCAGCAGCCTGATTATGAGCTGTGTGACGATTGCGATCCTGCTGCGGATTGACCTGGAAAACAACCAGGCCCAGCCGGAAGGGGGGCGTCCATGACCGATGTGCGTGGCAAGACCTTCCTGATAATGGCCGGAGGCACCGGCGGCCACGTGTTCCCGGCCCTGGCCTGTGCCCAGGAGCTGCTTCAGCGTGGTGCGAAGGTGCACTGGTTGGGTTCGCAAAAGGGCATGGAGCGGGAATTGGTCGGCCGGGCCGGATTGCCCATGTCGCTGATTTCGGTGGAAGGACTGCGTGGCAAAGGCAAATTAGCCTTGCTGGGGGCGCCTTTCAAATTGAGCCAGGCGATTCTTCAGGCGCTGGCGGTGGTGCGGCGCGTTCGACCGGACTGTGTGCTGGGCATGGGTGGGTTCGCCAGTGGCCCGGGTGGCTTTGCCGCTTGGCTGTTGCGGCGACCGCTGGTGATCCATGAGCAAAATGCCATCGCCGGGTACACCAACCGCATCCTGGCCCGCTTTGCCACGACCGTGCTGGAGGCGTTTCCGAACTCCTTTGGTACGGCTGGCGCGCACTGTGTCGGCAATCCGGTGCGTGAGGATATTGCCAGTTTGGAAGAACCCGGGCAGCGTTTGGGGGCCCGTCAGGGGCGACTGCGGTTGCTGGTGCTGGGGGGGAGCCGGGGAGCGGCGGCAATCAACGAAACTGTACCCCAGGCCTTGGCCCGGTTTGGGGAGGACCTGCGACCGGAGGTGATTCACCAATCCGGCCAGGGTCAGCTTGAAAGTACGCAAAAGGCCTATGCCGCGGCGGGTGTCCGCGGAGATATACGGCCTTTTATCAACGATATGAAGGCGGTCTATGAGTGGGCGGACCTGGTGGTATGTCGAGCCGGCGCCCTGACCTTGGCCGAATTGTGTAGTGCCGGTTTGGGGGCGGTGTTGGTGCCGTACCCCCACGCGGTGGATGACCATCAAACTGCCAATGCCCGTTATCTCGAACAGCAAGGGGCGGCAGTCTTGATGCCACAGGCACAAATGACGTCGCAGCGGCTTGCTGATGAGTTGGCAGCCCTGCTGGGCGATCGGCAACGGCTGGTGCGGATGGCGCAGGCAGCGCGCCAGTTGGCACGGCCTAGCGCGACTGCGGCGGTAGTAGATTACTGTTTGGAGGCAATGAATGGCTGAATCAGCCCAGAGCAAAGGACCGGTTACGGCGAAAGGAGTGGTGTGCGATGTCCCTGAGATGCGTCGCATCCGTCGCATTCATTTCGTCGGCATCGGTGGGGCTGGCATGTGTGGTATTGCCGAGGTGTTGTTGAACCTGGGATATCAGATTTCCGGTTCCGATTTGAAGGCTTCGGCGGTGACTGACCGGCTGAGCCGGCTGGGAGCGCGGATCATGTTCGGCCATGCGGCGGAAAACAGCCAGGATGCGGACGTGGTGGTCATTTCCAGTGCGGTATCTGACGATAACCCGGAAGTGGTCAGTGCCCGGGAGCGGCGGGTGCCGGTAGTGCCCCGGGCGGAGATGCTGGCAGAGATCATGCGGTTTCGCCATGGCATTGCGGTGGCGGGAACCCATGGCAAGACCACGACCACCAGCCTGATTGCCACCTTGCTGGCCAAGGGCGGCCTCGATCCCACGTTCGTGATCGGCGGCAAACTCAACAGTCTGGGCACCAATGCCCGGCTGGGGGCCTCCCGGCA
>JAJUGC010000019.1 GCA_029268325.1 Gammaproteobacteria bacterium
CCGGGTTATCCCTTAAGGGGCCGGGAAGATGTTGTCTTTAGCTTGGCCGGCCAAACCTTTATAATCGTCGGTTCACTTGGAAAAGGATCCAGAACGGTCTTGAAGCGCACACGAATCAAAATTTGCGGTATAACCCGGGTCGCTGACGCCGAGCACGTGGTTGCGGCCGGAGCGGACGCAATTGGTTTGGTGTTCTATGAAGCAAGTCCGCGCAATGTGGATCTTCAACAGGCAAAATTAATCGCCCGCAGTATTCCCGGCTTTGTCACCGTCGTGGGGCTATTTGTGGATCCTACCGCGGATTTCGTGCGGCGCGTCTGCGAGGAAGTTCCCCTCGAATTGCTTCAATTCCATGGTAACGAAGACAATGACTTTTGTCGGTCCTTCGGGCGGCGTTTTATCAAGGCCATTCGGGTGAAGCCCGACGTGTCCTTGGAGGAAACGGTAGCCGGCTATCCGGATGCCAGCGGTATCTTGCTGGACACCTATGTCAGTGGCACGCCGGGTGGCACGGGGCTGGCGTTCGATTGGAGCCTGATTCCAGCGGATCTACAGGCCCCCCTGATCCTGGCCGGCGGTTTGAACAGGGACAATGTGGCCCAGGCAGTCGGTCAGGTGCGCCCCTATGCGGTGGATGTCAGTGGCGGCGTGGAAGCGTCCAAAGGCATAAAAGATCCTTCCAAAATTTTCGATTTCGTAAGCGAGGTAAGACGTGGCGACTCGATTTGATGCAGAGTTTCTCGAAAACGTTCCCGATTCCCGTGGGCACTTCGGCCCCTATGGCGGACGTTTCGTATCCGAGACGCTGATGGCTTCTCTGCTTGAGCTTGAGCAACAGTACAACAGCCTCTGGGCCAAGCCTGAGTTCCAGGCGGAGTTTGACCGGGACCTGGCCGACTACGTGGGTCGCCCGTCACCCCTGTATTTTGCGGAACGGCTGACCCGGGAAACCGGCGGCGCCCAAATCTTCCTGAAAAGGGAAGACCTCAACCACACCGGTGCCCATAAGGTGAACAACACCATTGGCCAGGCGCTGCTTGCCAAGCACCTGAAAAAGCCGCGGATTATCGCTGAGACCGGTGCCGGCCAGCACGGTGTGGCAACCGCAACGGTAGCCGCCCGCCTGGGGCTGGAGTGCTGCGTGTTCATGGGTGAGGAAGACGTCAAACGCAAGGCGTTGAACGTGTATCGCATGAAGCTCCTGGGGGCCAAGGTCATCGCCGTCAGCAGCGGTACCAAGACCCTTAAGGACGCCATGAATGAAGCGATGCGCGATTGGGTCACCAATGTGGACAACACCTTCTATATTATCGGTACCGTCGCCGGTCCCCATCCTTATCCGAAGATGGTGCGGGATTTTCAGGCCATTATTGGTCGCGAAGCGCGCCGCCAGTGCCTGGAAAAGACCGGACGCTTGCCGGATGCCCTGGTCGCCTGTGTCGGCGGTGGTTCCAATGCCATTGGGTTGTTTTATCCCTTCCTGGCAGATGAGTCCGTCCAGATGTATGGGGTAGAGGCCGGAGGATTGGGCCTGGAAACAGGTAAGCATGCGGCCCCCTTGAATGCCGGCAAGCCCGGTGTCTTGCACGGTAACCGCACCTACCTGATGGAAGATGAGAACGGCCAGATTACGGCAACGCATTCGGTCTCTGCAGGGTTGGATTATCCGGGCGTGGGTCCGGAGCATGCTTGGTTGAAAGATACCGGGCGGGCAAGCTATGTGGCCATCACCGATGAGGAAGCCCTGGATGCATTCCGCCGCCTGACCCGGATTGAAGGCATTATGCCTGCGCTGGAGTCCAGCCACGCGATTGCCCATGGCTTGAAGTTGGCCAAGCAGATGGACAAGGATCAGATCCTGATCATCAACGTCTCTGGTCGCGGTGACAAGGATATCCATACCATTGCGGCCATCGACGGTATTTCGCTGTAAGCTGCTCTGGCCCAGAACTAGAAAGGTTAATCCATGAGTCGTATCAAATCCTGTTTCGAGCGCTTACAGCAACAGGGCCGTAAAGCGCTGATTCCCTACATCACTGCCGGGGATCCAAACCCGCAGGCAACAGTTCCCTTAATGCACCGGTTGGTGGAAGCCGGGGCTGATATTGTGGAGTTAGGGGTTCCGTTTTCCGATCCGATGGCGGATGGTCCGGTGATTCAGCTCGCCTGTGAGCGGGCTCTGGCCCACCAGGTTTCCCTGGCGAATGTGTTGGAGATGGTGGCGGAATTCCGCAAGACGGACTCCACCACACCTGTGGTTCTCATGGGGTATTTGAACCCCATTGAGGCAATGGGTGCCGAGCAGTTTGCCGAGCGGGCCCGTGCAGCCGGAGTCGATGGTGTGCTTACTGTGGACTTGCCGCCGGAAGAAGCCGACTCCCTGGTGCCGGTTCTGCGCCGGGCCGAGCTGGATACGATTTTCCTGCTTGCGCCGACCACCACTGAAGAGCGTATCCGCTCGATTTGCGAACATAGCACGGGCTTTGTCTATTATGTGTCCCTCAAGGGGGTGACGGGCTCTAACCAGCTGAATACGGATGAGGTTGCCGCCAAGCTCGGCGAGATTCGCAAGCAAAGCAGCCTGCCGATCGGTGTTGGGTTTGGAATCCGCGATGCACAGACTGCCGCAGCTGTTGCTTCCGTGTCTGATGCAGTAATCGTTGGTTCGGCACTGGTTAAGCTAGTCGAACAACATCAGGATGACCTGCCCAAGATGCAGGACACAGTGGCCGGGCTGTTGGCGTCCATGCGGGCTGCCATTGACGCCTAGCCTGGGTGGCCGGTGAGGGGCTGGGAATGTCCATAACAAATGTGTCGCGTGGGCGGCTGGGGCTGACGACAGTGGGTGGAGTGCGAGATGAGTAGCTGGCTTGAGAAACTCATGCCGGGCATGAAGCGTTCGGATAACAAGCAGCGTAGCGGTGTGCCCGAAGGTGTCTGGAAGAAGTGTCCGAAATGCAATGCCGCGTTGTATCGGCCGGAGCTTGAAAAGAACCTGGATGTTTGCCTGAAGTGCGACCATCACATTCGAATGAGTGCCCGGCGACGGATCGACACCTTTCTGGATGCTGCTGAACGGGTTGAGTTGTTCGCGGACCTGGAGCCGGAAGACAAACTAAAGTTCAAGGACAGCAAGCGCTATAAGGACAGGCTGGTCAGCAACCAAAAAAATACCGGTGAAAAGGATGCCCTGATTGCCTTCAAGGGCACCGTGCAGGGCGTGCCCCTGGTCGTGGCGGTATTCGAATTCAATTTCCTGGGCGGCTCCATGGGCGCCGTGGTGGGGGAAAAGTTTGTCCGGGCCGTGAACCTGTGCATTGAAGAGCGGTTGCCGCTCGTGTGCTTCTCGGCCAGTGGCGGAGCCCGCATGCAAGAGGCGCTGTTCTCCCTGATGCAGATGGCCAAAACCGCCGCAGCTTTGGAGCGGATGCGGCGGGAAGGGCTGCCATATCTGTCTGTGTTGACGGACCCAGTGTTTGGCGGGGTCTCTGCCAGCCTGGCGATGTTGGGAGATTTGAATCTTGCGGAACCTAACGCACTGATCGGCTTTGCCGGACCTCGCGTGATCGAGCAGACGGTGCGGGAAAAGCTGCCTGAAGGCTTCCAGCGGAGCGAGTTCCTGTTGGAGCATGGGGTGATCGACATGATTATCCACCGTAGCGAACTGCGCAACCGCATTGCCAGTATTCTGGCCAAGCTGATGCATCTGCCGGCGCCGACGGAAACTGTTACCGCTCCCGAACAACCCTCTGTCGACGCTGAACAAGAATGAAGCCAAATACCCTTGAGGGCTGGCTGGATCACATCAGTCGCCAGCATGGTCAGGTCATTGATATGGGGCTTGACCGCGTACGCCTGGTGCTGGATCGGCTGGACATTGACCATGCCCGTTTGGGGCAGGTCATTACTGTCGCAGGGACCAATGGCAAGGGCAGCACTGTGGCGGTTCTGGACCGGGTGTTGCGGGCGCAGGGATGTCGCGTGGCCACCTATACCTCTCCCCATCTGCTTCGCTACAACGAGCGGGTGCGGTTAAATGGCACCGAACTGGACGACCAGTCCTTGTGTGAAAGCTTTGCCCTGGTCGAGGAAGCGCGGGCCACGACTCCTTTGACATACTTCGAGTTTGGTACGCTGGCGGCCATTGGCTGTTTTGCCAAGGCGGGCGTGGATTTCACCATCCTTGAGGTTGGGCTGGGCGGACGACTGGATGCAGTTAATGTGATTGATCCGGACGTAGCGGTCATCACCACGGTAGATATCGACCATGTGGACTGGCTGGGCAGCGACCGAGAAGTGATCGGCCGGGAAAAGGCCGGTATCCTGCGGCCTGGCATTCCTTTTGTTTGTGGCGACTCGGCGCCCCCGGGCTCCTTACGCGAGCAAGTGTGGGAGTTGGGATGCTCCAGCTACTGGAGAGGTGAAGATTTCTCCATTCAGGACAGGGAGCGGGCGCAGACTGGTCTTCTTGACGGCCAATGGAACTGGTTGGGCAAAACGGGGTCTTATCAGTCTCTTCAGCGCAATGGGTTGCCGGCCATGAGTGTCCCCCTGGACAACGTTGCGGCAGCCTTGCAGGTTTTAGCATTGCTGGATGCCTTGCCCAGTGAGGAGCGTTTGGCGCAGCTCTTAGGAGAGATCTCCGTACCGGGGCGCTTTTACCAGGTTAGTCAGCAGCCTCAAGTCGTTCTCGATGTGGGGCACAATCCCCAGGCGGCCCGTTACCTTGCCCAACGGATCCGGCAGGCTGGTGGCCGTTGGCGGGCCGTGTATGCGGGGCTGGTGGACAAGGATATTGTCCAGGTCTTGTCCGAATTGGCCGGAGTGGTGTCCCACTGGCATAGCGCGCCTCTCGATTGTGAGCGGGCGGCCACAAGGGAGATCCTGGCGGAGTCCTTTGGCAAAGCCGGAGTTGTCCAGATTGAGTGGGCCTCAACAGTTGCGGAGGCATTTCGCCAAGCCCTGAGGGAAGCGGGCGCGGACGAACATGTGTTGGTGTTCGGGTCGTTCTATACTGTAGCTGCCGTTCTGCAATTGGTGCAGGATGAACCCTCCTTGCTAACGCAAGGGTCTCGTTAAAATTCAAGAGGGATTTCAGGTTGTGGACGGGTTGAAACAACGTGTAATTGGAGCGCTGGTGCTCATCTCACTGGCGGTGATCTTTATTCCGATGCTCTTCGATGAGCCTCATAAGGAACCCACCACCAAGGTATTGATACCAGCCAAGCCTGCCTTGCCCAGTGTCCATATTAGTGAGCCCAAGCCTTTGCAACTGCTGTCAGAGGTGGAAGAGGAAGGTTCTGACCAGGAAGAGGCTCCAGGCTTTGTGTTAACAGAGCTGGATGAAGAGCCGGTTAAGCCGGAATCCTCGGTGCCTGTTTCTACTCCGGTGGCCGAACCCCTGGCCCCAAAACCTGCGGCCCCAGTGAAGGCTAGCCCCGAGAAGGCACCTGTTGCAGCTCCGTCCAGCAAGCCCGTTGTCACTGTGCCGGCGAGCCCGGCCACTGTGTCCGACGAGGCCTGGACGGTTCAGATTGGTACCTTCAAGAATCATGAAAACGCCTATCGGCTGCGGGACACTGTCTTGAGCCAGGGGCTGAAAGGTTACACCCAGCAAGTTGCGACGGATGAAGGCACTCTGGTGCGGGTATTTGCCGGCCCGGTGCCCAGTAATGACGAAGCCCAGGAGCTGAAGCGGAAGGTCGAGGAACTGCTGGGTATGAAATCCTTGGTGGTTCGCTATAAACCTTGAAGGTGCGGGCTAACCGCCATTTTCCAGCTGGCGCATCTTTGGTAGAATTCGTCCTCGTTTTTGACTTCCTGGGCTGGCGGGCCAATGCAAAGTTTCCTCTGGGTTGACTGGGTAATCCTGGCGATAGTCTTCTTATCCAGTATGATCAGTCTGATACGGGGCTTCGTGCGCGAGGCCCTGTCCTTGGCAAGCTGGATTGCCGCATTCATTGTGGCCCGCCTGTTCCATCCGAATATGCAAACCCTTCTGGCGGATACCATCAGCGTGCCGTCAGTTCGCTTTATTGCGGCTTTTCTCATCCTGTTTGTCGCCACGTTGGTGGTGGGAGCTCTAGTGGCCCACCTGGTAGGTGCCTTGGTCAAGATGACAGGACTGACGGGCACCGATCGGGTTCTGGGCATGTTTTTCGGCCTGGCTCGGGGTGTCGTGCTGGTGGTCGTTGCGATTGCCCTGTTGCGAATGACGCCCGTCACTCAGGACGACTGGTGGAACCAGTCCCTATTGATTGCCCAGTTTTCGCTGATTGAAAACTGGTCGCGGTCCGTCTTTGGAGATAGCATTGCCGCCCTGTTGTAACCCGTGTCAGGCCAGGGCAGCCGTATTACCCGAATTTACCAAGTGAGGTCTCTCGCATGTGCGGTATTGTTGGTATTGTTGGAAAATCCAACGTCAACCAGGAGTTGTATGACGCTCTCACGGTGCTCCAGCACCGAGGGCAGGATGCTGCTGGAATCGTAACCTTCCAGAACAACCAGTTCTTCCTGCGCAAGGACAACGGCCTGGTACGGGATGTTTTCCACACCCGCCATATGTTGAGGCTCGTGGGTAATGTGGGCATCGGCCATGTGCGCTATCCCACGGCAGGAAGCTCCAGCTCAGCCGAAGCGCAGCCTTTCTATGTAAACTCCCCGTACGGTATCACCCTGGCCCATAACGGCAACCTGACCAACTCGGCCGAGTTGCGAGAGGAGTTGTTCCGTACAGACCTTCGCCATATGAATACCTCTTCCGATTCCGAGGTATTGCTGAACGTTTTCGCCCATGAGCTGCAAAAGCTCGGCAAGCTGCGCCCGACGGCGGAGGATGTATTCTCGGCTGTTAGCGCGCTGCATCGGCGGGTGCGGGGCGCCTATGCCACACTGGCGATGATCACCGGCTATGGAATTGTTGGCTTCCGTGACCCCAACGGCATCCGTCCGCTGATCTATGGCAAGCGGGAAACCGAAAACGGCACGGAGTACATGTTGGCTTCTGAGAGCGTGGCCCTGAGCTCTTTGGGCTTTACGGTGGTTCGGGACGTTGCGCCGGGTGAGGCTGTCTATATCGAAAGTAACGGCACCCTGTATACCAAGCAGTGTGCGGAGAATCCCCAACTGCATCCCTGCATCTTTGAGCATGTGTACTTTGCCCGTCCCGACTCCATCATGGATGGCATTTCCGTGTATAAAGCGCGCCTGAAAATGGGGGAGAAACTGGCGGACAAGATTATGCGCCTGCGTCCGAACCATGACATTGATGTGGTCATGCCAATTCCCGATACTTCGCGCACTTCAGCCATGCAGTTAGCCTCCAAGCTGGGGGTGAAGTTCCGCGAAGGCTTCATGAAGAACCGTTATATCGGCCGTACCTTTATCATGCCCGGTCAGAGCCAGCGTAAGAAATCTGTGCGCCAGAAGCTGAACCCCATTGAGCTGGAGTTCCGGGGCAAGAATGTGATGCTGGTGGATGACTCCATCGTACGGGGCACGACTTGCCGGGAAATCGTGCAAATGGCCCGTGATGCCGGCGCGCGCAAGGTTTACTTTGCCTCGGCGGCACCTGAGGTGCGTTATCCGAACGTGTATGGCATCGATATGCCGGCGGCGAGTGAGCTGATTGCAGCAGGCCGCACCGTCGAAGAGGTGCAGGAGCTGATTGGCGCCGATTGGTTGGTGTATCAGGACCTGGAAGATCTGGTTGCCTGTGCCCGGGAAGGCAATCAGAGTATCGAGCGTTTTGACTGCTCGGTATTTGATGGACACTATGTGACCGGCGATATCGATGCAGAATACCTGGAGCGTCTGGAACGCCAGCGGGGCGAAGCCACGGGCAGCAAGGCCGAAGGGCCGAAGCCGACCTCCATCATCGAGCTCCACAATAACCACTAGGCAGTACTGCAAAAGCTTTCCGGTAGGTTATCCCGCCGCTGCCGGGCTTCAGGTTGCAGGCGGATGAAGGACCGGAAAGTTTTGGCCGAAGACCTTTCTTTGGCTGATGATCCTTTTGTCCCGGGAGCCATCCCTGGGCGACGAGGCCCCCATGCAGGAGCATGGGGAAATGGAACGCAACAGTCGATGGATTTCCTGTACCGCGTTTGCTTGACCCATCTATAGGCATCATTTAAGGCGCCCGGAAAGACCATGAGCAAAAGACAAACCCGTAATTGCGAAGTACCGGTAACACCGGCGCTGGATCTGGAAATTGACACCCTGGCGATTCGTGCCGGGCATGAACGTACCCACGAGCTGGAACATAGCGAAGCCCTGTTTCTGACTTCGAGCTTTGTGTTCAACTCGGCCGAGGAAGCTGCGGAGCGCTTTTCCGGCAAGTCGCCGGGCAACGTCTATTCCCGTTTCAGTAATCCCACCGTCAGGATGTTCGAGCAGCGCATTGCCGCAATGGAAGGAGGTGAGCGGGCAGTGGCCCTGGCCTCGGGCATGTCTGCTATTGTCAGCACCTGTATCGCCTTGCTCAAAGCCGGGGATCATGTGGTGTGCTCCCGCAGTGTCTTTGGCACTACCGTGGTGATCTTTGAAAAGTACCTGAAGAAGTTCGGTGTAGAGTGCACCTTTGTGGATTTGCCAGACCTGCAGCAATGGGAGGCGGCCATCCAGCCCAATACCCGGATGCTGTTCCTGGAAACCCCATCCAATCCCTTGGGGGAGGTGGCGGATATCCGCCGTTTGTCGGAGCTGGCCAAGAGCCGGGACATCCTGCTGGTGGTGGATAACTGCTTCTGCACGCCTGTGCTGCAAAGGCCCTTGGAGCTGGGCGCGGACATTGTGATCCACTCCGCCACCAAGTATCTGGACGGACAGGGACGCTGTGTCGGCGGTGTCGTCGTGGGCCCCAACCAGTTGATGGAAGAGGTCTATGGTTTCCTCCGCTCCGGCGGGCCGACCATGAGCCCCTTCAATGCCTGGGTCTTCTTAAAAGGTTTGGAAGTGCTGGGGGTGCGGATGCGGGCCCACTGCGAGAATGCCCAACGGATCGCGGAATGGCTGGAAGCCCAGCCCCTGGTGGAGAAGGTTTTTTACGGCGGCTTGCCGTCTCATCCCCAGCATGAGCTGGCCAAGCAGCAGCAAAGCGGTTTTGGCGGCATTGTGTCGTTCCGGATCAAGGGGGGCAGGGAGGAAGCCTGGCGCTTTATCAATGGCACCCGCCTGATCTCCATTACGGCTAACCTGGGGGACGTTAAGACCACCATTACCCATCCTGCAACGACAACCCATGGCCGGGTTTCTCCAGAGGCACGGGCTCAAGCCGGAATTACCGAAAACCTGATGAGGCTTTCGATTGGTCTGGAATCGGTCACCGACCTCCAGGAGGATCTTGCCAGGGGCTTTGCTGCGGTGCAGGCAGCGCCAAAATAGGCGCTGCTACACAAATTCTCAACTAAACACACAGAATCATCAGGTTATGGGCTATAGTTACAGCTGCATCTGAAATTTGAAAACGGGCAAGCTGCTGTAATTCTGCTCCATTGATCTGGTTCTGTGTGTTTCCGTCAGGCTCCTTAAGGCCTGATCGTTACGGAATATACTGTTTTGAATGCAGCGTCCCAGGTTGACTCCAGGGGGGAGTCTGAAAGGAGCCGCTTAAGCCTCGAGGGCTGGGCTCTTAACAGGTAACAATCGACGGTACCCATGTCAAAACAGCAAGTAATCAATACTCCCAAGAGTTTCCAGGATTATCTGGCCCAGGGACTGAGAGAGGGGGCCTTGATCCTCCTGGTGGCCATCAGCATTTTCCTAACCATGGCGCTGGCTTCCTATAGTGCCACTGATCCGGGCTGGACCAGTACGGGGCACAGCAACCTGGTGGCCAACTACGGTGGCCGTGCCGGTGCCTGGTTTGCCGATGTCCTGCGCTATTTCCTCGGTTACGTCTCCTATCTCATTCCCCTGTTGTTCGCCCATCGGGCCTGGATGATGTTCCGCCATCGTCATGAGCAATTGCAGTTCAACTGGCCCTTGACGCTGTTGAGGGTGTTCGGATTTATCCTGACGGTGACCAGCGCCACCTCCCTGTTGGCCCTTTATTCAGTGGCCGGCCTGGGTGCCGACTCCGGCGGTGTTCTGGGGCGTGAACTGGCTGACCGGTCTCTGCATGCCTTTAACCTGCGGGGCAGCACCTTGATCTGGGTGTCTGCGTTTCTGTTTGGTGTGACCGTGATGACCGGCCTGTCCTGGTTCCGGGTCATGGACGTGGTGGGCGCCTGGACGGTTCGGCTTTTGAGGAAGATCGGCCAATTGATTCGCCGTGAGGAAAGGGCAGGGCGTGAACGGTCACGGGAGGTGGCGTCCAGTCCCAAAGTGGTCGAAAGGCCGCCCGTGGTAGAACGGGTCAAAGACAATTCGGAAGACAAGCCTGGCTTGATGAAACGGTTGTTGTCCCGTAAGCCCAAAGCGGATACGCCTGAGCCGGAACCCAAGCGGGAAAAGAAACGAAAAGAGCCCAAACTCAAAACAGAGCCCCGGATCGAGGATACGAGCGCGTTGGGTGAAGACGAGACGGGTACGGAGAAGAAGATCCGGATTTTGCCTTTTACCCCGAAGGCATCGGTCAGCAAACGGCTAGTCACAGAAAGCCAGCCCTCGTTGTTTGACAACTCGGACAGTCCCTTGCCGCCTCTCTCCTTGCTGGATCCGCCGGATGAGAACAAGCGCCCGGGCTATTCCAAGGAAGCCCTGGAGGAAATGTCCCGGCTGCTGGAAGTCAAGCTGAAGGATTTCGGGGTCTCGGTAGAGGTCGTGGAAGTCAATCCAGGTCCGGTGATTACCCGTTTCGAGATCCAGCCTGCACCCGGCGTGAAAGTCAGCCGTATCAGTAATCTGGCTAAAGACCTGGCTCGTTCCCTGGCGGTGGTCAGTGTGCGGGTTGTGGAAGTGATTCCGGGCAAGTCGGTGGTGGGCATTGAAATTCCCAACGAGCACCGCCAGATTGTGCGGCTCAAGGAAGTGCTCAGTTCTCAGGAGTATGCGGACTCCACAACGCCGATGTCCCTGGCCCTGGGCAATGACATCGCTGGCAATCCAACCGTGGTCAACCTGGCAAAAATGCCCCACCTGTTGGTGGCCGGTACAACCGGTTCCGGTAAGTCGGTGGGCGTGAATGCCATGTTGCTGAGCTTATTGTTCAAGGCAACCCCGAAAGAGGTTCGCCTGATCATGATCGACCCCAAAATGCTGGAGCTGTCGATCTATGATGGCATTCCGCACCTGCTGGCGCCGGTGGTCACCGACATGAAGGAGGCAGCCAATGCCCTGCGCTGGTGTGTGGGAGAAATGGAACGGCGCTATCGTTTGATGGCGTCCATGGGCGTGCGGAATATCATCGGCTACAACCGCAAGATTCGCGAGGCACGGGAAGCAGGCGAGCCCATTAAGGACCCGTTCTGGAAGCCCCAGGACAGCTTCGAGGAAGAGCATCCGGAACTTGATACACTGCCCTATATCGTCGTGGTGATCGACGAGTTTGCCGACATGATGATGATTGTTGGCAAGAAGGTGGAGGAACTGATCGCCCGGATTGCGCAAAAAGCCCGTGCTGCCGGGATCCACTTGATCCTGGCCACCCAGCGTCCTTCAGTAGATGTGATCACCGGGTTGATCAAAGCCAACATCCCGACCCGGATCGCCTTCCAGGTCTCGTCCAAGATCGACTCCCGGACGATTCTGGATCAAGGGGGCGCGGACCAGCTGCTGGGCTATGGCGACATGCTCTACATGCCCCCCGGAACCAGTGTGCCCATACGTGTCCATGGTGCCTTTGTGGATGACGCCGAGGTGCACCGGGTCGTGGATGCCTGGAAGCAGCGGGGCGAACCGGATTATATCGACGAAGTGCTGGAAGGCGGCTCAGAAGGCGAAGGCGGTGTCGGCGGAAGTGGTGATTCCGCTGATGCGGAAGCCGATGCGCTTTATGACCAGGCCGTGGCCTTTGTTACGGAAACTCGCAAAGCCTCCATATCCGCAGTGCAACGCCGCTTCAAGATCGGCTACAATCGGGCAGCTAACCTTGTAGAAGCCATGGAAGCAGCCGGTGTTGTCAGTCCGCCTAGTCACAACGGTGCGCGGGAAGTGTTGGCTGCTGCCTCCCCCAGAGACTAGTTATGCGTAAATTACTGACTGCTTTTGTTCTATCAATAGTGCCACTGGTGGCGGCTGCCCAGCCTGCCGTGGAAAAACTGGCTGCCATGTTGGGAAGCATGCAGTCTTACCAGGCCCTGTTTATCCAGATTGTCACGGACCAGCGGGGCGCCCGTGTCCAGGAAACCGCTGGCTATATTCAAGCCAAGCGTCCGAACCTGTTTTTCTGGGAAACCCAGCCCCCTCTGGCCCAGCAAATTGTAGCCGATGGCCAGGAGATCTGGATTTTCGACCCGGACCTGGAGCAGGTAACAGTCAAGAAGCTGGGCGACGATATCCAGAATACCCCGGCGCTCCTGTTGAGCGGCGATGTGCAGAACTTGCAGCAAGCCTATGAGATTTCCCATCAGCAGCCTGCCGAGGCCATTGATCAGTTTATGCTGGCGCCCAAGGGGAATGACTCCTTGTTCGACCAACTGAGATTGACCTTCGAGAATGGGGTGTTGACCGAAATGAGGCTGCGGGATTCCCTGGGGCAGCGGACGGTTATCAGTTTCTCCAAGATTGAAACCAATCCCAGCATTCCTGACTCCACCTTCCGTTTCCAGGTACCTGAAGGCGTTGATGTGTTCCGCGAGCAATAGGAACAGCGCAAACCATGGCGGATCTTTTTATTGACACCCAGGTGACGGCCCCCTTGGCGGCCCGGGTACGTCCACGACATCTCGACGAGTATGTGGGGCAAAGCCACCTGCTGGGCGAGGGAAAGCCGCTGCGGATCTGTGTCGAGTCAGGTAACCTGCACTCGATGATCCTCTGGGGACCTCCGGGTGTGGGCAAAACCAGCTTCGCCCGTTTGCTGGCGGACACCGCATCGGCCCACTTCGAGACGATTTCAGCGGTACAGTCCGGGGTTAAGGAGATTCGGGTAGCGGCGGAGAAAGCCAAGAACCGCCGTGAGATGCACGGACAGCAAACCATTCTCTTCG